>JAFGCP010000097.1 GCA_016932595.1 Deltaproteobacteria bacterium | reverse complement strand
ATAAAATCATATTTTAATTTATTAAAAATAATAATTTTGCTTATTGTCACCCCACTTACAACGACACAAAATTTATTATTTTTAAAAAAATTATTTAAAAATTTTGTTTCAATATTATCCTTTGTTATAATAATACTATAAAACTCTATTCCATAAAAATTTATAATTTTTTTAAAATTTAAATCTATTGCTTCCATTTCCTCCCAGCAGAGCATACATATTTTTGATCCCATATCCAGACCATTCATCTGCTTGGTATGCATTCATCAAGAGGTCTTAACCCTTCTTTGAATGCTTCATACGGTGTTTTTTGGCCAAGGGGAACTGTGATTTTTTTAATCGGTTTTGCAGGCACACCGGCCACTAAGGTGTATGGAGGCACATCCTTTGTAACCAATGAACTGGCTGCGACAACAGAGCCTTCTCCAATTACCAATGTTTGCCCAGGTGAAGCAATGACGGTGGAGCAGGAATGAACCCTCGCTTTTTTTTCAAGTATTATTTTTCCCCGTCCGCGAAAATGAGCGATCAGGGTACACCGAAGCAGCACACCTGATTCATCATGCATTTCAATACATTCCGGATATTCATTTTCCAAATACACATCATCCCCGATAAAAACCTCGCCGTATATCTTCACCCCTCTTAATTTATGCAAAAAAGGCCTTAATGTCGTTTTTCCAGGCAGGAACCTCGCCATAATATGCAAAATCCTATTGAATATTTGCCTAAAAAGAACAGAGGTGTATTTTTTACAACCGGAAATGAGCTTTTCCATTTGTTCCTGCCTAATAAAAGCAACCAGGGTTTTGTCCACAGGGCGTTTATACCTGTGCAGATATGCCCAGCAATATCCGAATAGCCGCAACAGATTGCTTATAAGAAAAGGTGGATCGTTTATTTTATATGCAACCCGCAACACTATAAATACGGGGTGATAGCCAATTAAATAAAAATTAATACCCTGTTTAAATCTTGACTTGAATAACTGCCCCCCCGCTCCAGCAACACGTCTATGGTGCAAAACTTTTACTTCAGGAAATGTTTGGACCAAGAAGCCTAACTGCCTCGCTTTAATCTCTGTAACAGCATCGATACAGCCGCCCGCAAGAGGCAGGTAGCCTCCAATTTTTTCAAAGCACTCCTTTCTGAAAAGCTGTACAGCACCGGCGACACTGTCGTCGCTGATGTGTTGACCGACAAACGTGCCATTGATTAATTCAAAAATTTTGCCCCCGGCGAGGCCCAGTCTTTTATTTTTTGAAAATTCATTAATCAAAATCTCAAAGTAATCTCTTTGAAAAGAAATATCAGCATCGAGGTTTCCGATAAAATCAAACGCCAAAATTTTCACTTCTTCATACCCGGCATTAAAGGCGAATGCTTTAGAACTAAAATTCCTTTCCCCTTCCACTTCCCTCCTTAAAAGCTTAATAAATGGATACTCTGTCGAATATTTTTTGACGATGGCATCCGTTCTATCCGCTGACCCATCACTGACGATCACCCATCTCAACGGCAGCGCTGTTTGAGCAAGCACAGATACAATGGTTTTTTCTATATGCGCCTCTTCATTCTTGGCCGGCGTTATAAGAACATATTGGGGATAATCACTCATTGGATCATAGAGCCGAAAAAATTTTTCAATTCCTCACGGAACTCCAATTTTTTATGCCGGCAGGGCGAAAAACATATTCATAGACATTATAAAGATTATAGATTTGTTTTTCCCAGGACAGCGTGTTAGCTATGCGGGTTACACTGAAATATTTCATTCTTTCGCACAAATCCTTTGCGTGCAGGAGCTTTAAAATACCGACAGCAAAAGCCTCCACATTGTTGTTTTCAACATACAGCGCCGCTTCACCTGCTGAATACCGGGCTTCCTTGAGATCAAAAGAGACGATCGGTTTACCAAGGCACATGAACTCCATGATCTTGTTCATTGTAGAAATATTATTAAGGGGATTATATGGATCCGGCGACAGGCCGATATCGGCTGTCGATAAAATTTCGAGGGCTCGCTCATCATTGATTCTTCCGGTAAAAAGTATATATTCATGCAACCCATAGTCTGCAACAAGCTGTTTTAAATAGGGCAGATCATCCCCGGATCCTATAAGATACACTATCAACTCCCTGAAATTTTGCCGGTGCACCAGGAAATCCATGGCCCGGATAATATAATCAACCCCATCCTGCCGGGCCATAATACCGATATAGGCACCCATATAACGAAAATTTTTTTTAAGTTTTTTGTTCGGATTTTTTGCCTTAAAATATCTTGTGTCCGGTCCATTACGCACGACAAAGGTCTTCGATGCAAAAGCCCTCGAAATCCCGATTGTTTTCTCCCTGTATGATTCATTTGTTGCTATTATGGCATCGGCGTATTTATAGGAAAAGTACTGAAGTTTCATCAGACATTTAAGTAAAAAGCCGCCTTCTTCCCTGTTTTTTTCAAACCGGCTCAAATACGTTTCCGGTGATGAATCATGCTCATCGAAAATAAACTTCGCACCGAACAGCTTGAAATACAGGCCTGCGATCCAAAAAATATCCGGGGGATTTGCCGAGTGGATAACATCAATCCTTCCCAATTTTAACCAGACACAATGCATGAGTATCATGGTCATGAGAAACGCCCAGATATATTCAACCATGTAGCCTGCGGATGTACCCTTGGAAAATTTCGGAGTATACCGGCAGATACCGATACCCTGCAAATCCTCAAACCCTGACCGTTCTTTTTCAGATTTCGGACAAATGACGAATACATCGGCACCAGCATCCTTCAGCGCACAGGCTTCCCGCCATGGCCTTTTATCAAAGGGTACCGAAAGATTTTCAACCAGCAGTAAAATCTTTTTACCAGCAAATACCTTCATAATCTTGAATTTCACTCTGCAAGTCATTGATTCTTACAAGATCAAAAACTTTCTGCCCTGTTTTGACCAAATGCGGTAACTGTTTAAATTCTTCAGATGCATTGCCGATAACAAGAACCTCTCTGTCCTCCACCAACTGCTCAAGAGAGTCAACCATAAGCGATGAAATATGAGGGATGCGACTGTTAATATACTCTTTATTGGCCCCGAACAGACGGGCAAGCATAACACTGCTGTCATAGACTTTGATGTCAAAGCCCTTTCCAAGAAGTGTTTCAATTAATTCGACCAGCGGACTTTCCCGAAGATCATCCGTCTCGGCCTTGAAGCTGAGCCCCGCAAACCCGATTTTTCTTTTACCAAAGGATATAATCTTTTTTATAATCGCCAGTATTTGAACTGAATTGCTTGGAAGAATCGCGGAGCATACGGGAAGCTCAAGGTCGAGCATTTTTGATAAATAATTAATAGCCCTGAGGTCTTTAGGAAGACAAGAACCGCCAAAGGCAAAACCTGGTTTTAAATAAAGGGATGAAATGTTGAGCTTCGTATCCTGGGAAAAAATATTCATTACTTCATGGCTATCAATTTTCAGCTTTTTACATAGGCGCCCTATCTCATTGGCAAAAGTAATTTTCAAGGCGTGAAACGCATTATCGACATATTTTACAATTTCGGCTGTTTCTCTCGTCGTTTTTATTAATGGCCCGGGAAGCCCCCTATAAAGCTCCAGTGTTTTTTCCACGGCACTGGAACTATGGGCTCCAACAACCGTTTTTGGGGGATGATTAAAATCAAATACCGCAGTGGCCTCCCGAAGAAATTCAGGATTGTACACAACGAAAAAGTCTTCTCCTTCTTTTTTATGCGATTCGAATTCAAGAATCGGAATAATAATTTCTCGGCACGTCCCCGGAATCATGGTGCTTCTAAATACCAAAATATGTGAACTGTCTTTGCGATCCAGGCACTTTCCGATCTGGGCACAAACATTTTTCATATACCTTGTTTCAAGACTTCCATTTTCTCTGCTGGGCGTACCCACACAGATAATAGAAATTTCCGACTGGACGATCGCGTATTCATGGTCAATGGTAGCAAAAATCAAATTTTTTGCCTGTGCATCCCGAAGCAATTCCGGTATTTCCTTTTCAATAATCGGAGGCATCCCTCGATTCAACATGTCGATTTTATTTTCGTTAATATCAACAAGGATTACATAATGCCCTCTGGCTGCTAGGCAGCAGGCAGTCACCACCCCCACATACCCAGCACCAAAAATACTAATTCTCATAGCCACCCCGCTTTTTCAGTAACTTGTCCTCCCGGATGCACCTGCCGTTGTACATGCGGCTACTTTTTTTGTTCCAGGAGCGAAACGATTTTTTCACTTTCAACTGCAGCGTTCCGAACCATTTTCATCAGACATTGCTTCCAGGCACCTCTAGACGGCTCCATAAGCCAGTTTAACCGTGCCATGCAGCCACGGATTTTATTGCGTGAAGCGACTCTGCGCTCTGACAAAAAAACGTAAGCGCCTGAAAAGGCGAGGGCCGAAACCGCGCAGTTGAATATTTTCAAAAGCCGGTACACGGCTTGCGCTGCAACGCCGTGATGCTTTTGCCAGTACTGGTAACGGGCTTTTTCCATTTGCACCAGGTAGTGCAGCGGCGCTGCACCAACGCTGCTGCCGCGGTAATGAATCGCCTTTGCCGCAGGGTAAAACACGATTCCCCAGCCGGCGGCGCTGAACCGCTTGCACCAGTCAATATCTTCCGAGTAAAAAAAGAAGCGCTCATCTAAAAGCCCGACTTGCTCGATCGCCTTCCTGCGCACCATCACCAGGCACCCGCACAGGCATTCGGACTCATGGGTGCGTGCATATGATGCTGCCGGGAGCGCCCGGCCCCGGAACGGCCCGAACATGGGCAGCACTTTATGCAGGTAGGTGCTTTCGACAAAACAATTCCAGACACCGGGCATTTTTCTGCAATTGAATTGGGGCGTCAAATCCTCATTGACCGCCAACGGGCCGACCATACCTGCGGACGGGTGCCGCTCAAGGTAGTCATGCAGGAGGCCAAGGCATCCCTCAAGCACTTTAATGTCGGTATTGACCAAACAAATGAAGCGTCCGGAGCTTCGCCTGATGCCGATATTGTTTGCCTTGGCAAAGCCGAGATTTTCCGTATTGCACAGCAGGACAACATCGGGATGCAGCCTCCTGAGGGCCGCCTGCGAGCCGTCCGTCGACGCATTGTCAACGACGATAATTTCCGGGGAAAGCGCCGCGGCTGTCCGCTTCAGGGATTCGATACACTGCAGCAGAAGAGCCCGCGTGTTCCAGTTGACCAAAATGATCGAAATGTCAGGTGCGTGCTTCACAGTATCCATAGCAATTCGGCGGTCCCTTTCCTGCATGGCGTCATGCGGCAATGCCTTCGCTAAAAAAGCTTCACAGGCACGCAAAATCACACCTGATCCGGCGCCCGCTGCGTGCCGGCCGATGCCGCCCGGAGGACTGATGTAAACCCGCGGCGCAGAGTATTCTTGATCATGACGGCATATGGCAGCCACCGGTACGCCCCGGCTATTTTCAGTTTGAAGTCAATGCGCGCATCCTGCGCCTGCGCGAATATGCGTCCCATATACAAATCGCCGCGCTCGCACGGCCCACCGCCCGGGAGAATGCCGAAAGCCCGCTCATAGCCGGCGCGTGCGGCACTGTCAAGGCTTTGCCGGTTAAACGAGCCAAAGGGAAACGCAACCTGCGTAACGGTGCACCCAAGCAGGGCTTCCAGTATTTTTTTCGACTGCGCAAGCTCCAGCCCGAGGGCGGCATCGCCCAGGCCCGCCAGCCGGACATGCCTGTGGCCATGCGATTGCACCGATACCAGCGGATGGCTCGCCAGCTCGATAATCTGTTCCCGAGACATGACCGACTCGTTGCAGCCCTTTCCATGGGCCGCGCTCACCCATCCCGGCTTTTTGCCCATATACGCCGTCGGCACAAAAACAGTGCTGGGAATACCGCGTTTTTCGAGCTCGGGCAGCGCAGTATCCGCAAAGCTTTGAAAACCATCGTCAAAGGTTACGGCAACATACCGGACGCCCCGTTCGATGGGACCGGCAAAATCGGCCCGTACGGGTGTTGCGCACCTGAGCAGCACATCCATCTGCCGGGCAAAGCGGCCGCGGTGCTGTGCGGGAATGCCATGATAAAAAAGCACCACAAACGTTCCCGGCCCCGCCATGTTGAGCATTGTCAACAGCCCGGCATACAGATTCCAAAACAGTACATATACGATGCCGATTATGATTTTCATCCACCCAAGCACCATGCCGCCCCCTGAAAGCCCGCAAGCGGACGTGCAGCGAAATTACACGCCAAAGATACGCCACGTCGTTGCCTTCGCATGCTTCAAGGCACCATCATTTTCTCTCTATCGACCGCCTCGGCACCCGCATGGTCTGCAGCTGCACGCTCTGCTGCTCGCCGCCGGACATAGACGCTTTCAGCCTGCATGGCCAGCCCCCGTTCGCGAACGGACATAAAGCGGCGAACCGACCAGGCGACATAGTCTATCTGCTGACCGTTCAGCTCCGGGAACATGGGCAGCGACAGAAGCTCGCCGGCGATCCGCTCGCTCGCCGGGAAACTCCCCGGCCCGTATCCGAGGTGCCGGTATGCTCCGGTCAGATGCAGCGGCACCGGATAATGTATACCCGTTGCGATGCCCCGCTTCCCGAGTGCCGCGGCAAGCGCTTCGCGCCGGTGTGTGCGAATGGCGTAAATATGGTAGACATGCCGGCCGTAGGGCGCCTCATACGGCAGCTCTATGTCCGGCAGCCCCGCTAGCAGCTGCCCGTAGAGCGCGGCATTCTCGCGGCGGGCCTCATTCCAGGCCGGCAGAAATTTCAATTTGACGGAAAGCACCGCTGCCTGCATGCCGTCCATGCGGCAGTTCCACCCGACCAGGTCATGAAAATATTTCTTCGGCTGGCCGTGCTCCCGGAACATGCGCATTTTCTGCGCCGCCCCGTCATGGGCGGTCACCACGGCGCCCGCCTCGCCATAGGCCCCGAGATTTTTCCCCGGATAGAAGCTGAAGCACCCCGCATCCCCCAGGCTCCCTGCGGGCCTGCCCCGGTACTGCGCGCCGTGCGCCTGGCAGGCGTCCTCGATCACGACAAGACCGTGCTTTCTGGCAATTGCCACGATGGGGTCCATATCAGCGGCCTGGCCGAACAGGTGCACGGGGATAACGGCTTTCGTGCGCGCCGTGATCGCCTGCTCGACAAGCGCCGGGGCCATGGTGCAGGTCGCCGGATCTACGTCCACGAACACCGGCCGGGCCCCGCAAAAGCTGATGGCTTCGGCCGTGGCGATAAAAGTGTTGGGCACCGTAATGACCTCATCGCCGGGACCGATACCAAAGGCGAGCAGTGCGGTCCACAGGGCATCGGTGCCATTGCCGACACCCACGCAATGCCGGGTATCGCAGAATGCCCCAAACTCTTCCTCGAACCGCTTCACGAACGGGCCCCCGGCAAATGCCGCCTCGTCCAGAACCCTGCCAATGGCAGCTGCGATCTCGCCCCTGATCGCTGCGCACTGGCCCTTGAGGTCTAAAAATGGTACATTCATACGCTCTCCCCTGTTTCATAACTATACGGTAATGCCGAAGCATGTCCGTCGCGGCCCGCCGGTCGCGGCATCCTGTCTTGAACCGCGGCGACAACCCGCGCCGGATTTCCCGCCGCGATGCAGCCGGCCGGCACATCCCGGGTAACCACGCTGCCGGCGCCGATCATCGCCTGCTCGCCGATGACAATTCCGCACAAAAGCGTCGCGCCAGAGCCGATGGATGCGCCCCGCTTCACCACCGTCGGTATGCAGCGCCAGTCGCCGTCGGCCTGCGGCGTTCCATCGGCATTGGTTGCGCGGGGATACCGGTCATTGGTAAAGGTGACACTGTGGCCGATAAACACCCCGTCCTGTATCGCTACGCCCTCGCAGATAAAGCTGTGGCTGGAAATCTTGCAATTTCCGCCGACAGAAGCACCCTTCTGTATCTCGACAAAAGGGCCGATTCTGCTGTTATCGCCGATCCTGCAGCCGTAGAGATTCACAAAATCGGCGATCCGGACATTGTCGCCCAGCACGACGTCAGAGGAAATTCGCTTCATGCAGCATGCCCTCCGCCGCGGGCGGCCGGTGGTGCTTTTGCCGGCCGTTGCCGTTGCCATTGCCGTTGCCGTTGCCGTTTACTGGTATGCATTCGCCTTCGTGGCGCAGCGACTGCAGCGAGGCTTCAAGTATCTCGACCACATTGGCGCCCTCTACGCCACCGGACAGGCAGGCGGCTCTGCCGTCGATGCAGTCGAGAAAATGCTGGCATTCAACCCTGAGCGGCTCTGACTGGGGAATGTAGGGGCTGTACATGTCGCCGTAGTGATAGGAATAGTGAAATTCCGCAAACGTGTCATAATGCGGGGGCGGCTCAACGCACTTGTCGTAGACCTTGATTTTCTCGTTTGTTTCCGTATCGTCGTAGCAGATCATTTTCTTGGAGCCCACGAATTTCATTTCCCGGATCTTTTGCGGATCAAGCCAGCTGCTCTGAATTGAGACGAATTTGCCGTTGGCGTAGTGCAGGATCAGCATCGAAATGTCTTCAATGCCGGGGTTGACATGGGCCTTGCCGTGGCAGCTCACGGAAATGGGGGGCTCGCCGAACAGGTACAGCACAATGGATATGTCATGGGGCGCGAGATCCCAGGTCACGTTGATGTCCCGCTGAAAAAGCCCGAGGTTCAGACGCCGCGCCGAC
Organism: Deltaproteobacteria bacterium; assembly: GCA_016932595.1. Lineage (GTDB taxonomy): Bacteria > Desulfobacterota > WTBG01 > CAIYCZ01 > CAIRTM01 > CAIWCT01. Next base: position 11,618 of record JAFGCP010000097.1, on the reverse strand, counting down.
ACGTACAGCAGGTCGCCGATTTCCCCGGAATCTATGATCTCCTTGATTTTGCGCACGGGCGATGAATAGATGAAGGTGTGCCCCACCATAAGCTGCAGTCCCAGCCGCTGCGCAAGCTCCATGAGCTCATGACACTGCGCCGTGGAGGCGGCCATGGGCTTTTCGATAAACGTGTGCTTGCCCGCGAGCAGGCTTTGTTTTGCAAGCGCGTAGTGCGAGTTGACATGCGTTGCTATGGCCACCGCATCGATGGCGTCGTCGCCCAGCAGATCATCAAAGCAGCGGGTCACCCCTACCTCACGATACAGCCGCGTCATGTGCTCGAGCCGGTCCTGACACATGTCGCACACGCACCGTACCCTGCAGCCGGACAGGGCGCTGAAGTTGCGGATCAGGTTGGGCCCCCAGTAGCCGCACCCGACCACGCCGACATTATGCATATTTTCCATTGCTCACCCCCTCCCGCTGCTTTCTGCCGTCCGCCACCTGCGCCATGACGGCAGGCAGCGTTTTCAGCAAAATTGCGGTGTCCATAAAAAAGTTGCGCTTGTACGCATAGCTTATGTCGTAGCGTATCATTTCGGTAAACGTCGTTTTGTTTTTCCCGTTCACCTGCCACAGGCCCGTTATGCCGGGCATGACGTCAAAGCGCCTGCGCTGCCAGAGCTTCAGCTTGCCCGCCTCGTAGGAAATGCACGGTCGCGGGCCGATAAGGCTCATGTCACCGAGAAGCACATTGAACAGCTGAGGCAGCTCATCGAGGCCCGTCAGGCGGATCATCCGTCCGCACGGGATAATGCGGGGGTCAGCCGCATCAAGCTTTTGCAGGGGTGCGTCGGTCTCGATAAGGCTGCTCAGATGGTTGTTATGGGCATCCGTCGGAGCGCCCAGATGCATGGTTCTGAACTTGTAGCAGCTGAACGGCTTGCCCATAAAGCCTATGCGCTCCTGCTTGAACAATACCGGCCCCGGAGAAACGGCCCTGATGAAGCAGGCCAGCAGCAGCAGCAGCGGCGAAAGCAGCGCGATGCCGAAGCAGGCGCCAGCTATGTCCATAAGCCGCTTCCAGAAAGGCAGGGTTTCGACAGGCACGTCCAGCTTTTCCCTGAGCAGCCGGCTGGCTGCAGCCCAGGAATCCGTACACGAGCCGCGCCTTTCATCTGAGGAGTCGACCCAGCTGCTGGGATAAGTCAGCACGGAGTACTCGAGCGGCATCCCGTCCGGCATGGCGGCTGAGCGGATCTTTTCCGCGATGCCCTTTGCCTGCTCATAGCCGGCATACGGCATCAGCACGCTGATGCGGCTGTTGTCCAGGCAGCCGATGTCGTCATAGAGCCTGATGCGGCTTCGTATCCTGCAGAGTATCGCTTCCCGGCCGAGAGCATGCCTTTTGAGATCACGCAATTGAAAAACAATTATCGAGAACTGGTGCCCCATGCGGTCCGCCCGGGCGCGCTCCCGCTCAACCATGTCAAAAAAAGTGTTTTTGTCTTCTATGATGTTCATGCGTCTGCCCCCCTGTGCCCCGGTTCCCCCTGATCACCGCCCCTGACCTGCACCTGCTGTCTTGCGCGGCTAGGCCGCATAGCCGACGCTGTAGCGCATAAGGAAATCAAGCAGGGCGCGCGACTGATCGTTCGGCAGATCCCTGAACTCGGCCACGCATACGTGGCTCAGCACCGTTGGGTAAAAAACACGGGAAACCTCACGCGAAGATTTCCGAAACCTGACCCTGCAGGGAAAGCTTAAAAGTTTCTCGGAACTCCCGAGCGTGAAAATATCCAGGAAATACTGTCCGTGCAGCGCCGCGTTTTCACCGGTCTCAGGAATAAATTCGAATGCCGCGGCGCCCAGGCTCAGGTCCTTGATTTGTCCGACAATGACCTCCGGTTCGTTAAGCGCCGCAAAAACATTCTCTTTTACCCGGTAGCGCGTAAACCGTCGCCGCTCGTTTGTCATGCCCGGGAACTCCTTCCCGTCTGCCGTGCGGCCCCCGCTTCGGGCGCTGCAGGCAGGCCTTATAAGTTCCGGTACAGCCAGCCAGGTATATACATATGGCGCTTGTTTAAAATGGCGCCGACCACGTTCGCATGGGCATCGGCCAGCATATCAAGCGCCCGCCGGAGCACCTGCCAGCGCTCCCGCTCCGCCTGGATGACCAGGATGACCTTATCGGCCAGCTGCGCCACAAATGAGGCGCCGGCGTTGTCCAGAACCGGCGGAACATCGATAACGACGAAATCATAATCCCTGCTCCACAGGCTCTGCAGCTCTTTAAGCTCGACTTCCCCGCGCCCGTGGCCGGAATACTGTATAAGATAGAGCCTGTCGATAAGCGCCAGAGACTGAGGCCCGGCTTCCTGGTGCTCCTGCAGCGCCACCATGTTGCCCAGGTCCGGATAGCGCCCGACGGCTTCCTTGCCCCTCTGGTCAAGGTTCAGCAGATTCATATCCATGAGCAGCACGTGCCCGCGGCCGAGCCGCGCAAGCCTGACGGCGAGATTGGCCGCCACCGTGCTCACGCCTTCGCCGTTGTGCGCGCTGGTAACCGCGATAGTGTGTGGCATCCCCTGAGGCCCCGTGCCGGAGAAAATTAGGCGCTGCATGAGGGCGTCAAAATACTTAACCACCATGGAGCTCGAATTCGCCGGGGCCGACAGGCCTTTTTTGCGCGCGGGAACCATGGTGAGATTGGACAGCTCCTGCATCTCGGGAATCAGCCGCCGGGAGTCGGCAAACAGGGGCAGCGAGGCAAGAAACCGCACATTGAGTTTATCCTTGATGTCTTCGGGTTTCTTAATCGAATCATCGAAGCTGTCCAGAAGAAAGGCAAGGGCAATTGCCGCTGCCAGTCCGCCGATTACCCCCGCCAGCAGCACCAGCAGCTTCTTGGTCTTGATCGGCTGCAGGGAACAGGTCGGCTGCTGCGCGATAGTGATATTTGAAATTTTTTCCAGCTTAAGCGACTGATCGATGCGCGCCTGCTGCAGATTTTCCGAAAACTTCTTGTAACTTTCCTCAAGCGCCGCGTGCTTGCGCTCCATCTTTCCGAGGACCAGAGAATTTTCATTCACGTCCCGGAACTGCTCCTGCAGCTGCGCCAGTTTTTTCTCCTGAACTTCGAACTTGGCCTGCAGCGACGACATGGCTCCCTCTTCGGCAATCAACTCGAGCTCCAGCCCCTCCCGCGTCCTGAGCGAGACGGCTCCCATCGCCCCGGTAGCGCGGGCATGGGGGACAAGGTTCTGCAGCTCCCGGATCTGCCGCCGCACCTCCCGAACCGGTATGCTCTGCTCGGTGTAGGTGGACAACAGCTCCTGCTCCTGGATTCTCAAAGCCGACAGCCGCCGCAGCACTTCGTCGGCGTCAAGGACGGACGCATCGCCGGCGCCTGGCCTGACGGCGGGAGCGATAGCGCCGAACTTTTTGCGCAGCACCGCTGCCCGGGCACGGGATGCGGCAAGGGCGGATTCGGTGTTCTGCAGCTCCTGCTGCAGGCTGGCAAACTGATCCAAAAACCGCTGTTCCTCTATAAGCGTTGCAACGGGCTTGTTTTTATATTCCTTCATGTCGGTTTCGACTTTTTCAAGCTCCCTGCGGAATTTTTCCGTTTTTTCCTTTAAAAAATGGTACGCGCTGTCGGTAAAAAACATGGATGAGTGCTTGTCGAGGTAAACGGCGATGAGGCGGCGCAGAAATTCCTGGGCAAATTCCGGGGTCGGACCCTGAAATTCTATTCTAAAAAGACTGCTGTTCCTGAGCGGCCTGACGGCGATACAGTCCATCAGGCCGTTGATTAAGCCATCCCTGGCCTTTTGCTGCTCCCGCCTCAGCTCCCCGGGGGCGGCGCTGCTTTCTCCGCCAGCAAAAACCGGACGGCCGAATCTGGCCCAGAGCTTTTTCAGCATAACCTTCAGGCCGCCCCGCTGCAGCGCGGCAAAATACTCCATGCCGAAGGATTCAACAACCGTGCCGACAACCTCGCGACTCTTGAGGATTTCCATCTCCGTGCGGATCTCCTCATCACGGCTGCGCATCCGCTGCCCGTTTGCGCCCGCCGTGGGGTCGACAGCCATGCTTTCACGGCCGGTTCGCACCAGAATATTAGCTGTCGACTCATACGGCTCTTCAACAAACAAAAGCACGGATATAAGCGCAACAGCGGCAATCCCGCCGGCGACGCAGGCAATCAGCCGCTGATGCCGGAAGATGGTAAAATATATGTCCCGAAGCGAAAAAACCGGTCCTTTGTCGACATCCTCGTGGTTTTGCATGAATCAGAACCTCTTAACCTTATTGAAGGCCGGCAGTTGTTCCTGCTCTTGATACATTCGGCAGACCGCTGCGTCATGCCATCAAGCGCGGCAGATTAACTTTTCAATGGTCTGTATCATAGCCCCAAGTCGTTCTGCCCGACGGCGACGTTCGAAGGATGCTGAAGCCGATATCGGGAATAATTTTATTAACATGCTGATCGACCCACTGGCCGATCTGCACCACCGTGGACTGCGGCACATACACGATGTCCCGGGACTCAAGCACGAAGGTATTCGCGCTTTCGCCGCTCAGCGCCGTGTCAAGATCAACAGCGATGCCCTGATATTTCCCGTCGCGCTGGCGGATAACGACGATATTGTCGCTGCCGGCGGTCTCGGGCTTGAAGCCGCCGGCCTGCATGATCGCCTCAAGGGCCGTCAGCCTTCCGGGCATGGCCAGCATGCCCGGAAGATTCACCTCGCCGCCCACAAACACGCGGTTGTCGGTAGATTCCCGGATATATACGGCAAGTTGCGGGTGCTTAAGATGCGGGGCATACAGCTGCATCAGCTCCTCCCGAAGCTCAGCTGGTGTTTTCCCGGCCGCAACGACCTCGCCAACGAACTGCATTGCAATCTTGCCATCGGAGCGGATGGTTTGCACCTCGTTGAACTGCTCGGCATAGGCAAACTTGATTTCAACCTGATTGCCCGAGGCGAGAATAACTTTTGCAGGCCCCTGCGCCGTCTTTTCCAAATGCTGCGGGGCACCGGCACAGCCCAGCGCCAGGCACAGAGCAAAAGACCGGAAAAACAGAGGCCCCGCCAACCGCGATATTTTTTTCATAATTATCCCCTCCTTGTGCATGCTCATTCAAAATGCCAGACGGCTCAGCCCCTCGGGCGTGTAGAATTCCGGCAGCCTGACCAGAATGATTTCATCGGCCATCGTCAGGCGCACAGGGACGCCCGACCGCGGCCGCTCCGGGTGAATGGCTTTATCGCAGCAGAAAAAGCCGCAACAATTCACTTGGCCGTCCAGCGATTTACTGCAGGCTATGCGGCCTCTTCCTTAACAGACAGTCACGCCTCCTCTTTCCCGCCTTTCCCTGCTCTTGATTAATTACGGCCCCTCAAAAAAGTCTACTAAGCCCCCTTCTCCCTGCCGGCTATGCTGAAGCGACTGCACCCCCATGCCAATGGATTATGTTTAATAGCCACTGTCTGAAACGGGGTTGCTTCTTCCAGACACATCCGCACTGCACGGATAGCCGCCTCAAGCTTTTTGCGCTCCTGGTGCAGACGGGAGGCCGCACAGATGCGAACGGTCATCCTGCACCCATACTCGAGAAGCGTTCCCCCCTCGTCATCCAACCTTTTTCTTGAAGGCTCCATGGCATTGCCTTTCAGTAAATGAGGTGGGGCCCCCCGTAGCTTCGGGATCTCCGTCATCTGCGGTTGAGCCCGATGCACCCCACCTCGTTATGCTGAATCCCACCAGGAATACAGGTTGCTGCTCAGTGTAAGCTCTGCGCACAGGTCGGATCCTCGATGCGGCCCAGCAGAATCCTGCTGAGATCATCCACCGTGATTCCGTCCTTCGGATAGGTTACCGACGCAAAGCAAATGTCGAAATTCCTGCCGCTCAAATTCCTCTTGTAGCGCTCAAGAGCTATGGCAGTCCCCTGATCGTCCGTTTCCCCCATCAGCACGGCCAGATAATTGCCGTAGGAAAACGAGGCATCGCAGGACCTGATATTATCCGAGAGCATATCCTTGAGATGCGAGGTGCCGTTGCCCACGCCTTTGAACAGCACCACGCTCACATACCGCCGGTAGCGGCTCGAGGCCGCCAGTTCATATTCCAGAAGCATTTCCAGGTTGATAACGTTTCGTATGTCCGGGTCCGTCAAAAGCTTCGCTTTCGTAGTATGTATTTTATGAATGGTGAATTTTTCAAAATTCATTTGCTGTCACCACTGGAATAGGATGAAGCGGACAACAGGAGCAACCAGGGTTTGCACAAAAAAATTTTACAAATACCATGCCAACACCTTCTCGCGCCTGGCCCCTCGTGGGCAGGACAGTGAAAAAAACAGGGCAACCCCAGGCGGTCATTGCGATAGCGCGCGATTATGGCCATTCCGTTCAGGGCTTTACCGTTGGCTTGTTTGCCCCCTTACGGTATCCCCGTTCCTTGTGCTTTTCAGGCGAAACAGCACAGGAACCTGGTCCGCCTATGCAAAACAGGCAACTGTTGCTCACTATATAGTGCTCATATTGAGCAACATAAGCAGAGTCCCAGACCGTAAGAAGTTTCATTCGTGCTGTTTGGATTTTTTCAGCCATAACCTTGTCGCCATTCATCGCTCCCCCCTCGACAAAGCGCTGTTTGCGGTCAGCCTGTTGTGGCATCAGCACCTTTTCTGAAAGGAACTATTTACAAATAGCATGCCAATGCGCAAGGCAAAGCCCTGCGGCGGGGAAAGTCGGGGAAAAAACGTGCAGGTGTCGTGACCCTTTTGAAAACAGGCGCCTGGCCGGCGAACCGCAAAAAATGCTCAAAAGCCCTGCTTTCGTTCAGGGCGCCAGGGAATCGCTGCGTTCTGGTCAATACATTTATTGAGCGGGAAGACTTGGCGGGGTTTGTTTAAGCGGGAGCCGGCCGGGCCCGCCAACACAGGGCGCCTGAAACAGTCCGTTCATGCTCGATGCAGGCTCCCCCAACCATGAAATCGGCGCAGGACTGTGAAGGCAAACCGCCCTTAATTGCTCCTTACATCGGTATATCCGGCGGGATCGGCCTGCCCTTCATGAAAATGGTGCATGCCCGTATCCATGTCGTATTTTTCAATCTTCCGCCGCAGCGTGCTGTAGCTGATGCCCAGAACCTCCGCAGCACGCCGGCGGTTCCATTTAGTCTCCACAAGGGCCGAAAGGATAAGCTTCACTTCCGAATCGTGGATTTTTTTGGTCGATTCGACCCGAGGGCCATGACCGTTCATGTTGACATGGTCCAGAAAAACCTCTTCCTTGCCGCTGAGGGCAAACCGGGTGACCACGGACAGCAGTTCCCGCACATTGCCCGGCCAGTCATAGCCTACCAGCAGTGCCATGATGTCGCTGGACACAGTGCGCACATCCTGGCCGTATTTAGCGGCAAAATAGCGCACGTAGTGCTCGATGAGCAGCGGCACGTCCTCCCGGCGCTCGCGCAGGGCGGGCATGTAAATATTGTACTGGGCAAGGCGGTACAGCAGGTCAGGCCTGAAGTGGCCGCGGTTGATCATTTCCTCTAAATTGGCGTTGGTTGCCGCGATGAACCGGGCGTTCACCTCGAGTGTCTTGTTGCCGCCGACGCGGACGAATTTTTTCTGCTCGATGACCTGAAGCAGCTTTGCCTGAAACTCGAGGGAAATCGTCCCGATTTCGTCGAGAAATACCGTGCCGCCCTCGGCAAATTCGATTCTGCCGGGCTTGTCCCGGTGAGCGCCGGTAAAGGCGCCCCGCTCATGGCCGAACATCTCCGATTCCAGCAGCGTCTCGGAAATAGCCGGGCAGTTTATTTTAATGAAATTGCCGTTTGCCGCCCGGCCCGACCACTCATGAATGAGATTTGCCACAACGTCCTTGCCCGTACCGCTTTCCCCCCGGATGAGCACCGTCATATCCGAAGGCGCGACTTCGGCTATCAGCTGCCGTATCTGGCGAATGGCAACGCTTTCGCCGATCAGCAGCGGCGAATCCTCAAGATGCCTTTCCAGGGCCTTGGTCGAGGCGTTTATTTTGCTTTGCAGGGAATTCCGCTCCTGCTGCAGCTCAGCAAAAAGCCGCCGGTTTTCCAGCTTGAGGCTGCGCTTCTCAAGGGCGTTGGTAACGCTTTTAAACAGTGCCTCCAGGGCAACGGGCTTGCACAGGTACTCAAACACCTCAAGGCGCATGGCATCCAGAACGGACTCCATGGAGCCCTGGCCCGTGCAGACAATAATCTCCGTATCCGGCCACAGCTGCTTTATCTCGCCTATGACGTCCATGCCGTTTTTGGCCGGCAGAAACAGATCGACAATGCCCAGGTCGTACTCTTTTTCGCGCGCAAGCGCCACCGCCTGTTCGCCGTCAGCGGCGGTGTCAGCCTGAAACCCCTTGGAGGTCAAAAACCTTTTGAATAATTCTAATAAAGTCGGCTCGTCTTCAACAATTAAAATACTCTGATTGCGCATGGCAGCTACCCCCTGCCTTTTTTCAGGCCTTAAAACAGAAAAGGCCGCCCGCCGGTGGACTGTCGCGCCGGCGGGCAGCCTTTTCAGCTGATATATTATCCGTTATGCCAGAAAAAACCCCCTGCTGCATTCATCTGCGACCCCCTTTATGGACGGTAAACGGCAAAAAAAGCACCTATCGTCCACCGTCTCACGGCAAACACTTCGTCATTTTGCAAAGGGACATGAGTAACTATGTAGCACAAGATAAATATTTTACAATCCTGCCGTTGGCCTTTGCAGGTGCAGGCCGCGCCCCTTGATTGTTTTTTTTTGCTCAGCCGCTGACATGATAAAAAGGCATTTTGCCCTTTCATGAATAGAGATGGGCCGCTTCTTTAACAAACTATGGGTTTCCGCACATTCCTTTTTTCATACATAACGGATCTCCGCAAACAGCAGCTCCCGGGCGTATTCGGTCAAAAAATGTCAGCAGCCGCACATTCCAGTGCTATAATTAGTAAACTATAGCCAGCGCATGGTGCCCCGCTGCGCTGTGCAACCGGGCGCCGAAAAGGCGCATGCGAAGCTGCTTCATCAGCATGCGCCAAAGCGTCTGCAAACACGTTTATCGGAGGTCGGCCATGAAAAAATGCATTCTGCTGGTTCTTTGCTGCCTTATGCCCGTGGCGTACGCACAGGCCCAAACCGAAGCACCCACGCAAAACATGCTCGCCTCCGGATTCAAGGAGGCCCTGTCACTGGGTGCGACAAAGGCCGTGGAGATGGTTTCCCGGCCCGACGGCTATTTCGGCAATCAGGCGATTAAGATTCTCATGCCGGAAAAAATGAAAATGGTGGCCAATGCCGTGGCCAGGGCCGGCATGCAAAAGCAGGTTGACGAGTTTACGCTGAGCATGAACCGGGCCGCAGAAAAGGCGGCGCCCCAGGCGGCCTCTATCTTCGGCGATGCCATTAAGGAGATGAGCTTTGAGGATGTCAACGCGATTTACAGCGGCGGAGACACGGCGGCAACGGAATTTTTTAAAAACAAAACCTCAGGCAAGATTTTTACCGCCTTCAAGCCGATTATCACCTCCAGCATGGGGGAGGTGGGCTCCACGGCCCTGTTCAACAAAATCATGACCGCCTACAATACCATGCCCCTGGTCCCCAAAACATCGATAAATATCGAGGAGTACGTGACCAATAAAGCAATTGACGGCCTGTTTACCATGGTGGGCATGGAGGAAAAGAAAATCAGGACCGACCCTGCGGCGCGCACGACGGATGTGCTGAAATCAGTGTTCGGCAGGTAATACGCCGGGATTATTCATCACGATAAATCGTTGCGCCCCCGGCAGAAAGGCAGAGCGGTACACGCGATACAATTCAGGTCAACCGCATAGGGGGTGTGGCTTGATCGCGCCCTGAAAGGACATGAGCAAAAACACGGCATGTTCTCAGGCGCCTTCTTTAGGAACCACCGCCAGAGGCGATAGTTTTTTAAAGGCAGCGAACCAACAAAAAAAGGGGCCTGAAAGGCCCCTTTTTCCTGCCGGTAAATGCACGCCTACTTCATGCTGACCACGATTTCGGTGGTCTTGGCGCCCTTGCCGATATGGGACTTGATCTTGAAGGATGCCTTCTTGTCGGTTCTGGTTGCCTTCAGGATATTTGTGATGAAATCTTCATCCATGGCCGCTACGTCGGCCTTGTAGGCGGGCGGCGCCTGCAGCATGTCGCCGACCTGCACAAAGGGATCGGCCGCGGCGGTCAGGGTCACGGTGCCGTCGGCGTTTTTGGTCTGCTTGAAGGCCACGTACTTCTTCTTTTCGCAGTAGGCGATGATGGCGGCGATTTCTTCGGCGGTCTTGATTTTTCCGATTTCCAGATCAAGCTTGGCGTCCTTTACCCACATTTTGGGGAAATTTTCCCACAGCTTCAGATAAATCGCCTTTGCCTTGGGCTTGACGTTCAAAAACAGCTGCAGCCAGGCCAGGAAATCAACGGCGAAAAAGCCCAGAAATGAGCCGGGGCCCTGCTCCTCCAGGGTGCGCTTCTGCTTTTTCAGGATATACACCACCGGCTCCTGATTGCCCATCTCCATGTCGATGAACCTTTTTTCAATTTCGGGCAGGGGCATATCGGGATTGGCAGCGCGGGTGCGCAGAATGATCTGGCAGGCGCAGGCTGCGCCGTCACGGCAGCGGCCGGAGGGCAGATCGACCAGCACGTCTTCTTTCAGGCCGGCCTTCTTGGCCTTTTCGATAAGCTCCCAGATATAGACATAGGTCAGGTACACTTCCTGACGGTAGTAGTCATGGCGGCAGTAGGTGCAATCGGCCGGGCCGTAGGCCGGGTTGGCGCACCACTGCACATGGCCCACATGCTCGGTTGCCGTATTGCGGCGGGTGATATACAGGGCGGGCACGCCGGTAAAGCAGTCCTCGACAATACGGCCGAGCGTGGGCAGGTCTTTTACCTGCTTCAAGCCGAACTTTGCCATGGCGCCGTCAAAAGACATGTCGGCAAGGGCCGCCCAGACATTGCCGTAGTACTTCAGGCCGTCCTCTTCGCCAAGAGCGGGCCTGAAGGTGCGCCAGATGTAGTACACATGGCCGAACAGGGACTTGAGCGCTTCGACCGTCAGGTCCTTCAGGCTCATGTTCAAAGCCTTGCAATGCGCTTCCATAAAGGGAAGAAACGGGGAAGGTGCTGATTTTGCTGCTTTGGTTGCCATGAAACTCTCCTTTGAGTAAATAAGGTTTATAAAGGGTTGCGGTTTTTATAGCTTTTTCAGGCCTGTAAGGCACAGGCAATTATATAAATCAAGGGTTGGCCTTGTCAAACAAAAAGGGAATCCATAGGCTTCCGAAATAACAACGGCGCACGCCGAATGAGGCAGATGCCACGCTATGCGCATCCTTCCGACAGGCACGCAGCGACCGCTGGCGGCGGTAACCGGCAGGATAAAAACCGGGGCCCTCTGTCAGTCCTTATCGCCGATCACGATCCCTTTTTCTTTTAGAAAGGCGCCGAACTGCTGATCGACCTGCTGAATATGCGTGATCAGCCAGTTGCCCAGGAATGTATTGACCGCTCTGGCAAGGGACTGCGTGGCGCCCTCTTCCTCAAAATCCCGCACCAGATCGGCAAGGGT
>JAFGCP010000009.1 GCA_016932595.1 Deltaproteobacteria bacterium | reverse complement strand
TGAAACATGCCAGGGTACAAAGTCTTTTTTTGCTGATTTTTCAACATAGTAATTGTTTTTGCGTGCACAATAAACTCAGTTGACCCAAAAAAATTGCGCCGGCTTGCGTATGTTGTGAATGTGCATATTATGACAGGGGGCTTGGTCGGATAACCGCCGGCATCTTTCTTGCGGGTAAAGCAGCTTGCCACTTCGAGTAAAAACAGAAGGTGTGCATACGGAGCAATTGTGCTGAAAGGCCCCGGGAAGGAGGATTTTTTGGTCTTCTTCTAAGCGAGCTTGGCAAACATTTCTTCTGGCAGCAGAGATACAAATTCAACGCCGCCAACCAATCCGTCATTTCTTGCGTTTTTATTTTTGAGCTCTCCCCTTACGGTCACCTGCTCGAATGTATTCGGCACAATAAGCTCGAAAAAAACAGAGGCTCTTGATTTGAGCTGCTCGCTCAAAGGAAACAGAACTCCTGCTCCGCTGCGGCTGAGGTTTAGAATGGTGCAATCCATATACCGTGAACTTTGTCCCTTGATGAAATACTGCGCCGGTAATTGCACGGCTGCCCTGTGCCATTTCCGCGGGTTAAAATTAAATTTTGTGTCCAGCATACATCAAGACCTCATGATAGAAATTAGCCCTGTTACTAAACTCCTGTTCTTTTCTGCTCTAAACCATTCTTGATTTAATTATAACTAACGAATAATTAAAAAGAAAGGTCTTTATGGTTTTATAACAAAAAAAACGTGTCGCGGCAGGGTTTTTGCGTAAAAATAAAGCCTTTAAAATGCCGTATTTTTAAGAGATTGCTCTAATAGAAAACCGGTTGAAGTTTATTCACTAAAAAATCAGCGCTATCAAACATGCTATGACCCGTGACAAGACCCCTGCTGTTTGCGGCCAAAGAGATACTCTTTATACCGGCTCGGCGGGGAAAGCACTTTTCAGGCTGATGCCCTGTACGATCTCGTGCACCATGGAGGAAATAACCTCGACATCATCATCGATCTGGCCGGTGAGGAGCCGGTACCAGCTGTAGCCGAACAGAATATCAACGACCGTCTCCAGCTGTATATCCGGGCGCAGTTCGCCTCGGTCTGCTGCCCGCTGCAGGGTAAACAAAAGCTTGCGGCGCCGCTCGGGAAGAAACCGCGACCGCCAATGCTCGAATGCCGCAGGATCGCCCTGAAGTTCGGCTATCATCGATTTAAAGGCCTGCCCGCTGGGGGTCTCGCGCCATATTTTCCAGATGGCGCGATTAAGGAAGATAATTTCAGCCTCGATACTGCCGAAATCGGGAATCTCTATCATCTTTTCGACATCGCCGCCGTAGATATCCAGAAGCAAATGCATTTTGCTTGACCACCACCGGTATATGGTGCTTTTTGACGCACCCGCGCGGCGCGCAACCTCCTCGATCGTGAAATTGGCATAGCCCTTTTCCTGCAACAGTGCGGCAGCGGCATCAAGAATAGATCTGCTGGTTTGGGCATTGCGCCTGCAGCCGGTTGATTTCCTGGCAATGGCCTGCTTCGGTCTTTTTGTCACCATCTCTCTTTTCATCGATACCCTTTAAGCCCAGGGGTGCTTTGTTTTACATGCTCAGGCTGTCGCATTTCCTTTTGCTTCCGCCCCGGCCGGCTTCCCTTTGCGAGGAGAGGAAAGCTTATTCAAAAATAAAACTCTGCGTAATTTTTTATGACAATCCCAACTCTGGAAACCAACTCGGCTTTTAGTACAGCCGGGTTTCATCGGCCTTTTCCCTCCAGCCGCCGCCCATGGCCCGGCACAGGGCAATGATCGCGTCAAGCTGGCCCTGGCGCGCAGCCGAAAGTTCAAGCTCGGCCTGCAGCGATCGGCGCTGAATATCAAGCACATCGATAATGCTGATATACCCGCGGCTATGCTGCTTCCGGGACAGCTCGCAGCTCCGGCGCGTGGCCTGCACCCGCTCGATCGATGCTGCAAGCACCTGTGACGTTTTGCTTCCGGCGACAAGGGCATCGCGGGTTTCCCGGAACGCGTTCTGCACCGTTTGCTCATAGTGCGCAAGCATCTGCTCCTGGCGGGCCCTGGCAGCCTTTTCCCGGGCAAACAATTTTCCGCCTTCAAAAACGGGCTGAGTCAGAACGCCGGCGATAGTCCAGACATTTGCCCCATCGGTAAAAAGATTCTCAAGAGCGGAACTGGCAAAGCCGTACTGCCCGGTAAGGTGTATCGACGGAAAAAAAGCCGCCCGCGCAGCGCCGATGCGGGCATTGGCCGCAATCAGCATTTCTTCATCGCGGCGGATATCGGGTCTGCGGGCGAGAAGGTCCGAAGGGATGTTTTCAGGCGTGCGCGGAAAAACGTTAAGCTCTTCCAATGTTTTCCCCTGCTCGGAAAAACCCTGCACAATATCCCGGGGGCTGCGCCCGAGCAGCAGGGCAAGCGCGGTTTCAGCCTTTGACTGTTCGTTTTCCCGCTGATACAGAAGGGCTTCGGTCGCGAGCCGGTCTGCTTCGATGCGGCGCAAATCAAGCTCCTGCGTATAGCCCAAGCGGTACCGCTTGCGGTAAATTTCACAGCTTTTATCATATGTCGCCAGCTGGTCGCGGGCTATGCGCGTCTGCGCCTCCAGCGCGCGCAGGCGGAAATACCCTGCCGCTACCTCTGCCGTGAGCGACAGCTGCACAGCATCGCGGGCGGCCTCCGTTGCAAGCAGTTCGGCGCGAGCCGCCTCATCAAGGCGGCGATACTTGCCCCAGAGATCAAGCTCAAATGACGCAAGACCGAAAGCGTCCAGGGATTCATTGATACGGCTTTTGCCGGGCTCTGCCGCTTCCTGCGACAAGCGCCCCCGGCTGGCCCCTGCGCCAAAACCTGCAGCGGGCAGCCTGTCGGCAAAAGCAATGCGCGCCAGGGCCCGTGCTTCATCGACACGTGCTATGGCCATGTGTAAATCGCGGTTATAGGCAAGCGCTTCACCTTCGATCCGGTCAAGCGTCGGGTCGTCAAACAGCTTCCACCAGTCGGCTGCCGTAAACGGAGCGCTCTGGGCTGTAGCATTATCTGGTGCAGCGGGCAGCGCAAGCTCCGGCCGGATATAGTCAGGCCCCATGGCGCAGCCCGCAGGCAGCAGAAAAATCAACAGATATACAAGCCGGTAGCGCAGCATATCAGCCTCTCTCTTTCCGGTTGCGCGCGGATTTTACCGCCGCATGCAAAAAAGCCGCGGCCTTGAGCGAGCCAAGCTTTTCAGTGAACCGCATAATTCCGACAAAAAACAGTGGCACGAAACAGGTGGCGATAAAGGTCGATGCAAGC
>JAFGCP010000096.1 GCA_016932595.1 Deltaproteobacteria bacterium | reverse complement strand
TTAGAGCATATGCCCTGCGGATTGGTGCAGGCAAACGATTAACTTAATAAGGAGAATCACCATGTCAAAGTATCAGCAGATGCCCGTTCCACCGTATCCCGGCGAACGCGATCCGGGCAAGGAAAGCCTGGTAAAAGTTGCCGCCCTGCAGATGGAGCCCCATATCGGCGATAAAGATTACAATATGGCCGAAACCCTGAAGATCATCGACAAGGCGGGCAAAATGGGCGCAAAGCTCATGGTTCTGCCCGAGCTGTGCAATACCGGCTATATCTTCAATTCCCGCGAGGAAGCATTCGCGCTTTCTGAAGAAGTGCCCGAAGGCCCCTGCACGGAAGAGTGGATTAAAAAGGCCAAGGAATACAATGCCTATATTTGCGCCGGCATCAATGAGCGCGAGGGCAATGTTTTGTACAACAGCGTTGTTGTCGTGGGCCCCGACGGCTATATCGGCACCTATCGCAAAATGCATCTCTGGAACGAAGAGAAACTGTGGTTCGAGCCCGGCAATCTCGGCTTCCCGGTTTTCGACCTGCCCTTCGGCAGAATCGGCTGCCGCATTTGCTATGATGTCTGGTTTCCCGAAACAACGCGCATTCTGGCCGCGCAGGGCGCCGACATCATCTGCGATTCCACCAACTGGGTCGTTGTTGATCCGCTTCAGACCA
Organism: Deltaproteobacteria bacterium; assembly: GCA_016932595.1. GTDB lineage: Bacteria > Desulfobacterota > WTBG01 > CAIYCZ01 > CAIRTM01 > CAIWCT01. Next base: position 9,689 of record JAFGCP010000096.1, on the reverse strand, counting down.
AGGAGAAGCCGACCGCTGCAACATCGGCAGCGCAAATGTCGCTCATGAACTCCGTGTACAGCATCTGCGCCGACCGCGTGGGCGCCGAGCGCGGCTGCACCTATATCGGCAACAGCTGCATCACCGATCCGGGCGGCGGCTTTGTTGCAGGCCCTGCCGATCCCGACAAGCCCGAAGTCGTTATGGCAGAGATCAATGTGGTGGGCGCGCGCTTCCGCCACTGGTCGGCATTCAACAATCCTCATACCGATCGCCGCCTTGACTGGTATGACGAGCTTTTGGGCTACAGCCCGGATGAAGAGTGGTAGACAAAGCATTTGTATAATTTTGAAGAGCCCTGCAGTTTTGCAGGGCTCTTTGTTTTATGTTGGTGTTAGGAGCAAAAGCCGGACACGAACCAGAGGTTATGTGACAAATGTAGGCCGGACAAAGTGCAGCGTGTCCGGCGCTATCGTAAGTATTTTGTTAAAAATCAGGTTCTTTGTCCGGCCTACAGCTCTGCAGAAACTGAGGAATTTTTTTATTGTGTGTATTGTCCGGGCGCACCTGTGTGTGCGCCCTTCTTATGGGCGACACGCAGGTCTGCCCCTACCGCCATGGTTGACTTCCGGGCTTTTAAAAGCTATAATCCGACTAGAATTAAGGTCAACTATAATAGAGGTCATTATGCGAACGCTTTCCTTATCTGAAGCCAAAATGAAACTAAGCGAACTCGTGCAATCGGTTCATGAAACCGAGGAAGAAGTGGTGATTACTAAAAACGGCTCTCCCGCGGCTGTGCTGATCAGCCCCGAAGAGTTTGAAAGCTGGCGCGAAACACTCAGCATTACAGCGGATGCCGGTTTTATGGATGAAATCCGCACCGGCCTTGCCGGGCTGCAGAAAACTAAAAAGCTCTATACGCTTGCGGAGCTGTTCGACCGGTCATGACAGCCCCCCCTTCGGCATATCGCCTTAAACTTACTGAACAAACCGCCGCGTTTATCCGGAGCCTGCATCCAGATATAAAAAAGAAAATTCGTGCGGGAATTGAAATCATTATGCATAACCCGCAGCGAGGCAAGCAGCTCAGGCAGGAGCTCGCGCGGCTGTGCAGCTTCAGGGTGGGCAAATTCAGAATCGTCTATCGCCTGGCATCCAAAACGGTTATTGAACTGGTTGCCGCCGGTCCCCGCAAAACAATGTATGAAGAGACGTACAAGCTCCTCATGCGTGAAAAACAGTTTACCGGTTGGGTTGGTAAAGAAACCCGAAAATGAAATGCATAATTGTTTTGTAGGGGCGGTTCGCGAGCCGCCCAGGCGAACCAACAAAACCAATTGAACCAATAATTAATAAAACCATCCCACAAATTTTTATCATGAGCATACTCTGCATCGACTACGGCAGTAAAACCCTCGGCATCGCGGTGAGCGATGATCTGGGGCAAAATGGGGTCAAGTCTGCTTTTGGCTGTTAGTTCAAGGGAGGCTAACCCCGGAATGCACCCCTCCTGACTACAAACTTCAAAGGCCAGATAAGAGCTGAATAGGTAGTTGACATTTTGTGGCTTATAAGCTACATTTTGGGCAGCAATGTTAACCGTAGGCATATACATTTCCAGCGATAATAAAAAGCCTTTCAGCCTGTGGCATGCAGATTTGCATGACATACGGGCAAGGGTAAAAATTGATATTGCCGTTGCCCGATTGCAGCTTGGCAATGTTGGCGATTCAAAGCCCGTCGGTGACGGCGTACATGAACTGAGAATCGACTATGGCCCCGGGTATCGGCTTTATTACGGCAACGACGGCAGGACACTCATAATTCTTTTGTGCGGCGGAGATAAAAGATCACAAAAGAAGGATATTCTGAAAGCAAAAGAGTATTGGCGGGATTATATGATAAGAAAAAAACTATCCCAGAGGGAGTCTGGCCATGAGAAAAAAAATAAGCGCTGATTATCAAAAAGATTTGCTGGCACGGCTTAAAAACCCTGAATATGCCGCTGAATATATCAATGCCGCCATCGAAGAAGATCGCGAAGTTTTTTTGCTCGCCTTGAGAAATGTAGCCGAAGCGCAGGGCATTGCTGCTCTTGCAAAAAAAGCCCATATCAACAGGGAGAATTTGTATCGGGCGCTCTCTCCGACAGGCAATCCGAAGCTATCTACCCTTTCCGCTGTGCTTGATGTGACTGGTTTGCAGCTTGCTGTGCAGAAAAAGAATCGGGCGGCATAACAGAGGTGCGGCAACACAGGGCAGACACGCAGGTCTGCCCCTACTGGAAGACGCAAAACCGGCGATAAAATGTCTACCGCAGGGCATACGCAGCGGCGAACCGACAACAAAACCAATAAAACTAATTTAGCCAATCCAACAGATTTTTTATGAGCATACTCTGCATCGACTACGGCAGTAAAACCCTCGGCATCGCGGTGAGCGATGATCTGGGAATGATGGGTCACGGCATCGGAACGATACGGCGCAGCACAAAGGCCCTTGACTTTGACTCCCTGCGCAAGCATATACAAAACTATGAGGTCGAGAAAATCGTGCTCGGCCTGCCCTGCAATATGGATGGCAGCATCGGGCCTGCGGCGCAGGCCGTGCTTGGCTTTGCCGAAGAGCTGAAAGCGGAATTCGGCCTGCCCGTTGAAACATGGGATGAGCGGTTGAGCACGTTCGAGGCCGAGGACAGGCTTATCGGCGCAGAGGTGCGCAGCAAAAAACGCAGAAAAGTAATCGACACGGTAGCCGCAGCCATTATTCTTCAGGGCTATCTCGATCACAGGAAACAGCAGGAGCAGAAGCAGTCATGAAACGTGCATTTCTGTTTGTCTTCATACTTCTTCTAGCAGGAGCAGGGCTTGCAAGCCTGCGCTTTTACCTGTACTGTGTGACGCCCCATCGCCCTCATCAGCCTGCGACCGTCGAGGTAACCATCCCCGAGGGCGCCAGTTTCAGAAAGGCGGCAGCGATTCTTGAGCGGCAGGGCGTTATTACCGATCCGCTTCTGTTTGTTCTTCTTGCCAAAATAAAAAAAGCCGAATACAGCATCAAAGCAGGCCAGTACAGTATCAATCTGCCGGTCACGCCTTTTGACATTATCGACAAACTGGTGCGGGGCGAAGTGACGCTGATTTCGGTTACTATTCCCGAAGGCAGCAACCTGTTCGACATCGCCCGCATCCTGGAGCAGGCTGGGCTCAAACCTTCGGCAGAGGTGCTGCGCACAGCCACTGACGGAGAGTTTGCCCGCAGCATGGGGCTTGCAGACAATGGGACGATGGAGGGATTTCTTTTTCCCGATACCTATAAATTCTGCCGGAGCATGCCCCTTGATCAGATGCTGGGGCGTATGGCCGTGCGGTTTCGGGATATATTTGCCCGCGAGCTGCAGGCTGAGGCTGGCCCGGGCATGCTGGCCCCCCGCCAGCTTGTGGTGCTTGCTTCGCTGGTGGAGAAGGAAGCAGCCGACCCTTCAGAGCGCTCCGTTATTGCCGGGGTGTTTTATAACCGCCTGAAGCTGGGCATGCGCCTTGAGTGCGACCCCACCGTGGCCTATGGCGTCAGGCTTGAAGATCCTTCTTTTAAAGGCCGGCTGCGCAAGAAACATCTGCTCGCCGCCAACAGCTATAACACCTACCAGATCAAGGGCCTGCCTGCAGGCCCCATCTGCAACCCGGGCCTTGCATCGCTGCGGGCGGTTCTCAAGCCTGCTTCTGTAGACTACCTTTTCTTTGTCTCCCGCAATAATGGAACGCACCAGTTTTCCCGCACCCTTGAGGAGCATAACCGGGCCGTCAATCAGTATCAGAGATAGTGCACCTGCGCAGTATGTTCGTTGTTTAAAAAACCCTTGCACTGGCCGATATGTTGATGCATAATTTGCCAGGCACACAATCTGTTGGATACAGACGGGATGAACAGGCGTGAAAATAGGGGGAAGAGCCCATACTGCAGCCGATGCCGAAGAGATCGCCCGGGCCGGTTTTCCGTTTGCCGAAATAAGTCTGCTTGATGCCCATGCTTTTCACGGCGGCGAGCTTGAGCAGCTTCAGGCTGTTGCAGCAGCCTATGGCATCACCTATCTTGCCCATGGCCCGGAAGAAGGCGATGCCCTTGATCCCGATGAGCTGCGGCGCTCATATCTGCCGCAGATACAGCGTTTAATCGATTGCGCGGCAGAGCTGGGAGCACCGCTATTTACACTGCATTTCTGGATCGACAAGCGGTTCATACCCGCTCCGGTTATTGAAAAAAAAATTGTTCTGCTCAGGGAACTGGCAGACTATGCCCATGGCCGCAGGGTGCAGCTGTGCGTGGAAAATTTAAGCGAGCAGCCAGCCGATCTGGCCCCGGCCTTCGATGCGATAGCGGCACTCGGCATGACGCTTGATATCGGCCACGGGCAGCTTCTGACTCCCTGCAATACGGCCCATGCATTCGCGGGCCGGTATCCTGAACGCATACGGCATGTGCATGCTCATGACAACCGCGGCGGCAACAGCCCCAGCGATGACCTGCATCTGCCCATCGGCCAGGGAACAATTGATTTTACAGCGATACTGGGGTGTCTGAAGTCATGCGGTTTTGACGGCACCATCACCCTGGAGGTGAAGCCCGATCATCTTCGCGCCGGCAGCGCAATTCTGCAGCGCATCTGGCAGGAGATAACCCTTTAGCACACAAGGCAGCGTATGAAGGAATCATTGATTTTTGAAGATCTGGAAAAGATTGCGGTGCAGCATGATATCCGCATCACCACGGCGAATTTGAAAAAATATGCCTATTACATGAAAAGCGGGCTCTGCAGAGTGCGCGGCGAATACCGTCTCATTATTGACAAGCATCTGCACCTTTCCGAAAAGATCGATGTGATGATCGATGCGCTTCAGCATTTCGACGTGGAAGCTTCATCCCTTGATCCGGCCGTGCGCAGGCTTCTTGAAAAGAAAACAAAGGATGGTCGGCAGGGGCTGTTTCATCCGGAAACAGCGGCAACCGGAGAAAGCATGGTTACTCAGGCCGGCTCACTCCAGTAGCCAGTTCATCATAGGCGCAGCGCAGCTTCTGTGCCAGCTCGTCAAGCCCCGTGAGAATGCCCTGCCGCGACTTGTCGTCTATGTCGCGGGCAAGCTCGAATATGGTGTCAATGGACAGGCTGCCGGCCGACCCCTTGAGCGAATGCGCGGCTTCATGAACCAGCCGGGCATTTGCTTCTTTCAGGGCCTGCTCGATGCGGGAAAGATCGGCCCCGCCCGATGCCAGAAAAAGATCCAGCATTTCCATATATTCATCTTCTTCAAGGCCCAGATTTTCCGAAAGCTCTTTAATATTCATAGACGCTCCCTTTGCAATGCCTGCTGATGCCAAAAAAAAGAAACTATGTCGAGACAAAACATACAGGAAAAAAGCACCTGAAGTCAAGGTAAATGCCCGGCAGAGGGCAGAGCGGCGGGAAAGCCTCCAGGATATGCATACGGAAAAAAAATATTATTTTGTCGGTATCGGCGGCAGCGGCATGAGCAGCCTCGGTCAGCTTCTGCGACAGCGCGGCAGCATCGTCTGCGGTTCCGACCGCAGCTTTGACCGGGGTCTGAACCTGCCTCTGCAGCGCAAGCTCAGGCTGCAGGGCATTGAGCTTGCGGCCCAGCAGGAGCAGTCCGTAACATCCGGCATCGATGAGCTCGTTGTCTCATCGGCCATCGAGGCTTCAAGCGGAGAAATCAAGCGGGCGCGGGAACTGGGCATACCGGTGGTGCGCCGCTCCGAGCTGCTGGCGCGTTTGTTTAATGACTCACGGGGCATAGCCGTCGGGGGAACGAGCGGCAAAACAACGGTCACCGCCATGGCAGCCTCCGTGCTTGACGCCGCGGGCCTTGATCCCTCATTTGTCAACGGCGGCTTTGTGAAGCAGTATATATCCCGCATGCACCTTGGCAATGCCCGGAGCGGCTCATCGCCGTATATGGTCTGCGAAGCCGATGAAAGCGACGGCAGCATCGTCCGGTACCGCCCCGCAGTTGCCGTCATCACCAATATCACCAAAGACCACAAGGATTTGCCCGAGTTGCGCAGCCTGTTCCAGACATTTGCAGACAATACTTTCGAAGCGCTTATCGTCTGCGGCGACTGCCCTGAGGCCTCTGCCATCTCCTTTCGGGGCAGGCGCATCACGTATGGCCTGTCCCTGCACTGTGACATACATCCTGAGCGGGTAGATCTGCAGCCGGGGGCGGCTGTTTTTTTTGTCGATGGCGTTCGGTTCCGGCTGCGCGTGCCGGGCAGGCATAATCTGCAGAACGCCCTTGCAGCCATAGCTGTTGCCCGCGCGCTTGATGTGCCCCTTCAGGCGGTGAGCAAAGGGCTTGCTGCTTTCAGAGGTGTCAAGCGGCGCCTTGATGTGGTGGGGCGACGTAGCGGCATCGTGGTGGTTGACGACTTCGGACACAATCCCGACAAGATAGCAGCCTCCATTGCCGCGCTGCGGCCCATGGGCAGCCGCCTGATTATCGTATTTCAGCCCCATGGCTACGGGCCCACGCGGTTTTTGCTGCCGGAGCTCGCGCATACATTTGGCTCGCAGCTCAAAGTCGATGATGTGCTGGTGTGCCTTAAAATTTATGATGCCGGCGGCACGGCAGACCGGAGCATCTCTTCAAGTGATCTTCTTGCGCAGGTGAGCGGGCCGCGCTGCGTGTATATTCCCGAGCGGAAGGACGCGCTTGCTTTTTTGCAGCAGAATGCCCGGCCCGGGGATGTCATTGCCGTCATGGGCGCGCGCGACGATACCCTCAGCACCTTTGCGCGCTCGATTTTGATAAACCTGTAGGGGCGGTTGCATTGCCTACCGCCCTGTGTGTTTGTCCGTATTGGCAGATTCAACGTCGCCTCTGAGCCCGGGAAAAATAAAATCGTTGAATCCTGTCTGATAAAAATGTATATTTAATATAGACATTTTTAGAGGAGCATGTATATGCAGGCAACGATTGTCGATTTGCGCTATAAAATGAAAGAGGTTTTGAAGGCTCTCGACCGCAAGGAGCCTGTCACCATTGTGTACCACGGCAAAGAAAAGGGCGTCATTTTCCCGAGCGGGACACGCGGGGGGAAATATCTGAAATCAGCCGACCACCCTTTTTACGGCTCAGCCCGGACTGATGGCACAGACGTAACGGCTCAAATGGAATATCTTCGCGGCGGGAGATACCGTGCTCTTTGACACCGATATCCTTATCTGGTTTCAAAAAAGAAATGCCAAGGCTGCTCAATGCATAGATGCGGCTCAGAGACGCTGCATATCGGTGCTCACGTATATGGAGTTGTTGCAATGTCCGCAATCAAAAGAACAGCAGCGGCTTGCCAAGGATTTTCTGGCGGAATTTAATTTTACCATTCTTCCTATGACTGAAAATATCGGGCATCGGGCTTCCATCTATATTGAGGATTACTCGCTCGCTACGGGCATGCGCACCGGTGATGCCATAGTCGCCGCCACTGCTATGGAGCGCAATCTTGAGCTGATGACCGGCAACCGCAAGCATTTTAAATCAATCCCGGGCCTCAAACTCAAACTTTTCAGGCCTTAGGCCGTTGGGCAAAGCGAAGCGTGCCCAACAATATTGAAACCAATTAAAAGAAAACTGGGCACACTTCGCTTTGCCACAGCCTACGATAATTTAAAAGTTGTAATGTGCATCATACACCAAATAACATAACCCACTGGAGGTGATGTATGGGAACAAACAATCTGGTATTCCTGGAAGTCATCGAATGGTTTGACGAATCGGGCAAGGAGATCGTGCACCGCATACCCGAAGAGGGATCGGGCGAGATCAAATACGGCGCGCAGCTCATTGTGCGCGAAAGCCAGTCCGCCGTTTTTTTCTACAATGGCAAGGCCTATGATGCATTTCCGGCGGGCCGGCACACGCTCAAGACCTTGAATATCCCCGTGCTCACCAAAATATTGAGCCTGCCCTGGGGCATGACCAGTCCGTTGCGGGCCGAGGTCTATTTTGTGAATATGAAGGTGTTCCCGGACATGACCTGGGGCACGCGCGATCCGGTGGCGTTCAAGGATTCGGAGCTCGGGCTTATACGGCTGCGTGCTTTCGGCATGTTCAATATTCATGTGGTGCAGCCCGTGCTGTTCATCAACAGCCTTGTGGGTACGCAGGGCTGTTATACAACACAGCAAATCGAGGAATATCTCAGCAAGGTTGTTGTCTCGCGTTTCAATGATTATCTGGGCGAAAACCTGGATTCGATAATAAACCTTCCGGGTAAATACGACGCCATTGCAGACGGCCTCACGAAAAGGCTGCAGGAGGACTTCGGCCGCTTCGGTATCGGGCTGGAGGGGCTGTATATCAATTCCGTCACGCCGCCTGCCGAGGTGCAGAAAGCCATCGACGACAAGAGCCGCCTTGCCGTGTTTGACGATCTCAACAAACTGCTGAAAATGAAGGCGGCCATGGCGATAGAAACAGCCGCTGCCAATCAGGGCGAGGCTGGCTCTGGCCTTGGCATGGGCATGGGGCTCATGATGCCCGCCATGTTCGGCGGCATGCTGCAGCAGCAGGCAGGGCAGGCGCAGGCGACTGATACCGCCCCGTGCCCTGACTGCAAAAACCCCATACCGCGGGACAGCCGTTTCTGCCCCCTTTGCGGCCATCAGCAGCTGGTGTTTCAGCAGTGCAGCCTGTGCGGCAAGAACCTGCCGCCCAATGCCCGGTTTTGCCCCAAATGCGGAGCTGCCGTGGAACAAAAGCCAGTGGCCCGTTTTTGCGGAAAATGCAAAGCAGAGAACCTTTCGAATTCTGTTTTCTGCAATCAGTGCGGTGAGAAACTTTGACTACAGGCTGGACCATTGAGCAGGCCTGCCCGCAGTGCGGGGCGCAGGTGGAGTTTGACGAGGCCGACAGGATTCTTTCCTGCAAGTTCTGCCGCGTCCGGCATTACCTCATACCGCGCGATCGCTTCCGGTACGCATTGCCGGTTGCAGAGGGCGTGCCGCTGGAGAATCTTTTTTATGCCCCTTACTGGCGCTTCAGGGGCATGGCCTGCATCTGCCGGGCCTATGATGTGGATTACCGTGTCGTCGACACAAGTTTGTGCGGTGCGGGCATTGCCTGTCTTCCCCAAACACTGGGGTTTCGGCCGCAGGCATTGAAACTGCGCTTTGTGCTCCCTGAACACACAGGCCGCTACCTGCCGCTCAAAATTTCATCTAAAGATTTTGCCGCCCGCTTTGCCGACCAGCAGATGCGCAGCACAGAGCAGGTTTTTTTTCGAGAATGTATCGGCGAAACGGTGAGCCTCATCTATGCGCCTTTTTTTGTAAAGGACAAAAAGCTGTATGACGGGGTGCTCAACACTCCGGTAGGGTCGGCTGCCGAGGCACTGACTGCCGAAGGTTTTTCCGAAGAACGCCATGATGCCTGGGGTGTTTCATTTCTGCCGACGCTGTGCCCAAACTGCGGCTGGGACATGCTGGCTGAAAAGGAAAGCTGCGTGCTCCTGTGCCCCAAGTGCAGCCGCGCCTGGCAGCCTTCCGCCGGGGGATATACCGCACTTCGGTATGCTGTTATGGCATGCTCCGACGAAAACGCGCAGTATATTCCGTTCTGGCGCATGACTGCCACGGTGGAAGGCCTGAAGCTTGCAACTCAGGCTGACCTTGTCGGATTTGCTAATTTGCC
>JAFGCP010000095.1 GCA_016932595.1 Deltaproteobacteria bacterium | reverse complement strand
GGTATATTCAGTCTCGGCCCCGTCAACCTCGGTGTTGGCCGCTTCATTCTGCTGGACGGTGAGTGTGGTGGCTGTATTGCCGGCAATCAGGAAAACGCGGCCCTTGCCTGCGCCCGAGGTAATGCGCAAAATGCCGCCCTTCCACTGATCGGCAGCCCAGCTACTGGACGCATCGGTGATCTCAGCCGTTGTGACACCGTCATCGGCTGCGCAGCCGTCTATTGCCGATATCGTTCCGGATTCATCCTCGTCTATACTGTTCGAGACGACCGGCTCCCACTGCATGCCGTCAAAGCGCCAGATTTCATTGCCTATCGAGCGGTATAAAAAAGCGCCCTCATAGCCCGATGAAACCCCCACATACAGCCATCCGTTAAATTCAAACAGCTTGCCATAAGACGAGTTCATCAGCTCATGCATGGGCCCGTCGGTGAAGCCCGGCGCCGACACTTGCGCCCAGACGCCGCTCTGCGTCCGCCACAGCTCAAAGCCCGTCGCCTCATTGCGCGTCAGCGCATACAGATCGCCCTTATAGGAACACAGGGAAACAATGCAGCTGTTCTGTGCATTGCCGAACCCCGGCGCGCTGACCCGCTCCCAAATAGAGCCATCCTCTGCGGTGATTGTTTCCAGTGCCGGCGGCGCCTGCGCAAACGAACATTGCGCATGCAGGCCCAGCATGACAAAAATCGGCAGACAAATACTGAAAAAACTGTTGCGCTTCATAATCCCTCCCGTAATATGCTGTTCTTAAGACCCCGTCCCGTTAGGATTTGGCCAGACGCAGTTCAGGAGATGCTTGCACAGAGCACTGCCTGCATGTCGAAGTATAACAGTGAGCTCGCAACCTGAAGCCAGGCCAGCCCCCTAATGGGCTAAACGCTTAAAACGTGCTTGTAGCGGCTGCAAGGCGGCATGCTGCGCCGCCACACCGCCGGTGAAATTTTTCTAATTACCCGCGGTGAATATGCCTATAAGGTTAAAGAACAGGCTAATATAATCACCCGCGCTCGGCGCCTCAATGCACAAAAATACTTCCAGGGCATTGGTGATAAAATCATAGGTCTCGATGCCCTTCAGCTTCTGTACCAGCGCTTCCCGGTCACCGGAACCGCCTGCTGTGTCAATAAGGCAGATCTGATATTTGGTTTGGGTCGCCATGATATCGGCAACCTTATTGGTTAAATTGATGACCATGCAGGCTGTGGTATTGCCTGATGCCAGTTCCTGTATCATCCCCACGATCGCCATAGTCGTGCTGATGGTTGGGGAAATGGCGCATTTGGTGGCATTGTCAAGGGCCTGTATCTCCTGCACATCAGCAGCATACCGCATAACGGCAAGCTGCAGATCCGCCTTGTTGTTTGCCAGCCCGGCCGCTAAAATATCATCCAGAAACTGTATCGATACCGCGCTCAGCCCCGAATCATCCTCCGCGCAAATATTTTGCTGCAGACCCGCTATGCTTCGCTGCATCAATTTTTGTTGGAAAGACGGCTGCGCCGCAGCTGCCAAAGCAGGCAGGGCTGCAAACAGCACAAATACTGCTGTCACGATCGCGCATACTCTTTTCACCATGTCTCACTCTCCTTCTTTTAGCGGTTACACTCCCCCCTGCCATGGCTGACAGGTTCACGAAAGACACTATCCAAGAATATACTCTATTAAACAACCGGGAAGCAAAACTATACCAAAATAAAAACATAGTCGTACGGGCCTCCGCCTTCGGGCGCCGGGCATGAGCGGCTGCAAGCATAGATGCTGCAGGCGCTTTTAAATCCGGAGCCGCCTTGAGGCGGCTCCGGATATTCTGCTACTCTTCAGGAAAACCAGCCGGACAGGTATCCGCGGATTTCTTCAAAGTTACGTTGCCGTTCACCTCCTGCTCCTTAACGATGAGCTGGCCCTCCCATTGATCCGTGGCGATATTGTACTTCATGTCCGTCATGGTAAGATGGGCGGTTAGCGCGCCAAGGGTCACCAGAATGGTCCCGTTCACCGAGCTTACCTCGTCCACGGTAATATTGCTTGCGGCCGTAGCATCGGGGTCACTGGCGGCATCATCGGCATCAGCAATTTTGCCGTTCATATGCTCATTGGTAGCCTCGATATCAATGCGCGCGGTACCGGTGACGACAGTGCCCGACTGGTCGGCGCAGACCTTTAAGACTGCAGCGATAAAACCGAAATCGATAATGCCTTCATAATATCCGTCAAATTCGGCTTCGCCGAAGGTCGGGCAGTTTGCCGCGTTTTTGTGATAGTAGTCTTCCACTTGCGCATAATGCCGCACAGCCATGCTGAAGCAGTACAGCGCCCTGGCAAGCCTGCCGCTGTCCCCGGCCTGCTTGCCCCTTTCAAAAGCGCTGTCGCCCAGCGACAGATCGCGGTTAATGCGTTTCTGATAATCAGCGCAAATGCTATCGGCCATGACGGCTGCTTCAGCCTGCGCGACCTGCGCTTCCCACAGCGCCGACTGATAGAGCATCTCTTCGGATGCTGCCAGCGCCCGTGTTGCAGTGTAGCGTCCGGCTTTGGCAATGGCCAGGGCCGAAAGCCTCAGCTGCCCTTCAAGATCGGTCTGCTCAAGAGCCTTTGTCATCATTCTTTTAGCTCTTCTATAGTGCCGCTTTTGCGCGCCGCTTGACGAGGCGATGGCCGAGGTGAGACCGGTGTCCATAGTCGGGGCGCAATTTTCATACGACAGGAGCCCGCGCTGGGTCGTAAGGGCAAGGGAAACGCCGGCAATTTCAAGAGTGCCTGCCGTAATCGTGCCCTTCAGGCTGCTGCCCGACTTTTTAAGATTGATTTCGCCGGTGCCGCCGGAATACACAAACGTGCCCTTCACAAAACTTTCATTGTCGGCCGTCGAGGCGGTGACGGTGCCGTCAAGAACCGCAGCCCCATAGACGGTAAGCGTGCCGGTCACATTGTCATGGGCCTGATAAAAATCAGCCACAATGCCGATGGTGCTGTTATCGGCTGCATCCAGACCGGTGCCGTACCAGATGCCGCTTGCCTGAGCTGCCGGCTTCTCCGGCACTGCAACTTTAAACGTGTATAAACCGCCGACCCCGCTTGAAACATAGGCAATCCCCTGGTCTGCGGCATAGGTAATTCTCAGGGGATCGATCACGCTGAAGGACTCGTTGTCAGACTCCTGCGGACTGTCGGGCACCGCTATATCAAACAGGCGTACGGCCCCGGCCGTATCGGCCACGAGCAGATACCCGTCAAAGGCCTCGACAGCTTTCATCTGACCGGTTTTATGGCGCATGATTAAGGGTTCAATGAAGGATGCATTGTCGTAGGTTGGCAGATACAGGGGGTCAAAATGTACCATATGCAGCACGTCGCTTGCGGGCAGATACATCCAGGTATCCCAGACCGCTATGTCAAGGACATTGCCCAAATCATAGCCCAGGGTATAGCTGTCGGCGATCTTCTGGGGAAAGCCGGGGTCTTGTATGTCAAGGGCCGTAAACCCTTTAAGCCCGTCCGCCACCATACTATAGTTTCCGCCCCATGCAACCGGGGCATAGCAGACGCCGGCGGTGTTATAGATGCCGAGCAGCTCGGGGTTGGCGGAATCCGAAACATCCACAATCGCCAGGCCTGCGGTCTGGCAGGCGACAAAGGCAAGATTCCCCTGCACCTGAACCGTGTACGGCTGGCCGGAGAGTTCTACCGACCCGAGAATGGCCGGCGCAAGCGGATCTGTGACATCCACGATTTCCAGAAGCCCGCCTTCCTCGCCTTCATGATTGGTCTGGGCGACATAAACGGTTGAGCCGTCAATGGCAACGCCGTTGGCATAGCCCGACAGGGTCTTCTGAACGACCTGCAGGGGCTGCAGCGGATTGGTCATGTCAAGAATCGCAAGGCCTTTTACTCCCACTGCGGCATAGGCAAAATCACCCGCGCCCTTGCAGTCGACAACCCGGCCCATGGAGAGGATTTCTCCGACCTGCTGTATGGCATTCGATCGGGTGTCAAAAATCCGTATGCCGTAATTTGAATTGGCAAGGGCCACATAGTTGCCGGTTGTGGAAATGCCCAGGCTGTGATGGCTGCCAACCAGAAACGCCTGTACCTGTACCGGGTTTGCCGGATCGGTCACATCAATTTTGTAAAAATCCTGAAACTCGGTGCACAGATAGACATACCCGTCCTTTGCCTGCACAACCCCGATGACGCCCTGATAATTATTATTCAGCGGTTCGCCGACAAGGGTCACATTGTCAAAATCGGCTATGTTAAGCACTGCAAGGCCGGTGCCGCCGGCTGCCACGTACAGGTAATCGCCGTCACGCGCTGCGCCGTAGAACTGGCCCAGTGCTTTTGAAGAATCAAAATAATACGCCGCCGGCTCCAGGGTCTTGGTGGTGTTATCAATGCCGTCGAAGATGTACAGGCCGTCAGCCTCGCAGCTGAAAAACAGCGTGTTGCCGTCGATGTAGGTGTCATAGGCATGGTGTTCGGGGTTCTCAAAATCCGTAAATGACTGCACAATGTTCGGTGAGGCGGGATTAGTCACATCAAGAACAAATAAACCCGAATAATCGGCAACATACACATAGTTCCCCTTGACCGCCACACCGAAGGTCTGGCCTATGGCATCGGCCTTGTCGAAGTTCGTCACCGAAATGATCGCCGGCTTGGCCGGGTCGGCAACATTTACCGCCGCAAGGCCGCCGTAGGAGCAGGAGATATAGAGCACATCATCGCTTTGAGCTATGCGGCGCGCTATGCCCGGAAGGGCAAGGTTGCCGATCTCGACTGGAGCGCTCATAGTGGAAATATCAGAAATAAAAAGTCTGCTGCCTGTGAGACTGAACAGCAGAGGATTACTGTACTGAGAGGTTCCATCCTCGTCTATCAAGCCATACCGGGACGAGCCTCCAAGGCTGTACTGAAAATCAACGGTCTGGGCAAATGCCCCTGCCGCCATGCTGACTGCAAATAGCAGCGCGAAGATGGTACAGTAAACTTTTTTTCTTTGCATGCCATGCCCTCCTTGTGAACTGTTTTCTCTGACTGTTTCTGTATGCTCAGGCTGAAGGGAAGCTCCAATCGACAGACGATACGGCAGCACCCCACCGGCGCACACAGCCCTGTAAAAAAAATTCAAAGCCCCTGCCCCTGCCGCGGCAGACAGCTTTTATCACAGAAATAAATGTATGGCAGAAACGTTATGCTTCCGGCTCAACCGGGCACACGGTTCCAATGGACTATAATTTAAGAAATTAAATGCTTAAACCATGCCACACTACATCTCTCGGGTAATGATAAAAAAACATTAAAAATTAAATACTTAAAAACAAAGAACCAGATGTCGTAGCCGCAACGAACATATGTTTACGAAACAATGTGTGCAGATATGCACAGAACGTGAAAATATGCACAATACAAATAACGAAAAAAAACAGCAGGCTTCAGAATAACCCCTGAAGCCTGCCGCGTATATAAGCGTTAAAAAAAGTCTGTCTAATAACCGTGCTTCTGCAGGTAATCAAGGGTAAACATGGTCTCATCAAGCGGGACGCCGAACTCAAACTCCGACGTGCCGACCGTAGCATGAATACGCTGTATATCAACGGTTTGTGTGCCGTTGAAATGCGGAAAGGGGATCCCATTATACCCTTTACCTATAAAACCCTGTTGATCGATCCATTTCCACAGCTTACCCGAGCGGTCATAGCGGTCTGAGTACAACATCTGCCAGCTCTCGGGATCAAGATACCAGACCATTTTGCTGTACAAAAAGTTGGGGTCTTTGCTGGTGGCCTCGATCACATGCATTTTAACACGCTCGCGCTGCGTGCCGTCAAAAATACAGTCACCAGGCGTATGCTGCAGCTTGGCCGTGTCAGTGTGGCGGCCCATGAGCAGGTCTTTCTGGCCCAGATACTTATACGTGTTGATCTGTATGGGGCCATCCCAGCCTATGTTGTCGAAGGCGCAATAGTCGGCGCCGCCCTGGGCATCCTGGCGCTCCGAGGTTGAGCGGCGGCGAATCCGGCGGATCGAGGGCATCCAGAACCAGGAGTCATAGGCCTTCAGGGTGTCCTTATAGTGAATTTCCATGATGCGCATATTGCGGGTTTCAGGCGGCTGTAGCTGCAGCATGGAAAAAGCCCGCCATATCTGCTTGGGATTATTGGCAACCTCGGGCACCGGAGGAGTGTCGGTGCGGCCGGAAAAAAAGGCCAGGTTGTTTCTGATCTCTGAGTTCATATCGTACTTCAGGCGACCGTCTACAATATAAGCATTGTCATGGTTTTTATAGGCGTCGCCGTAGCAGCGGGTCCGAAAATTATGCGCCATCTCGGTTGCGTCTTTGGTATCGGGGAATGGCACGCCGGAGACATAATCCAGAATTTCGCCGCTGGAGCCGAGCTTGGCCTGGCCGTAGTACTTTTTGGTCATTTCAATATTGCCCGGCGTCGGGGGCACGGTTCTGTAGGCAACGATTTCAAACCAGCTATCACCCCATTTGCCGGCATCCTTCATGGTATTGTAATAGCTTTCGGGCAGCAGGTCTTTCACGTCATCCACATTGGCGCTGCTAATTTTTTTGCCGACCCACGTGGCCTCCCAGGCCTGAATTTTTTTCAGTTCATCGCCCTGATAGCAGGGCACAGGGTACTGCAGGTCTTTGGCCGAAGCTGTTGTTGCAGCCATCAGGGCACAGGCGACTGCTCCGAGAACACACAGTGCGGAAATTTTAAGTTTCATATGCGTTCCTCCGTTATTAGAATTCATAGGTATATTCAAAGGTCCACGTATCTTTATGGTTCACATTTGCGGGGTTGTCTTCAAGCCCAACATAATTGAGATACCGCACCAGGAAGGTGTGGCCGAAGTTGGGCTTGAAGCCGATAGCCGGAGCATAGTAGCCGCCCCCCTGATTGGTGTACCAGGCGCCGTAAAAGCCCGGCAGAATGCGGCCGTTCCACAGTTCGTAGCTCAGCTCCTGAGTGACAACCGTCCAGGTCTTGTGGTTTTTGCCGTACGTGACCCAGGGAAAATAAAAATCATTGCGGTGCTTCTCGGGCATGAACTCCATGAACAGCTGCGTTGTGGAGGAAAGCAGCTTGTTGCGCGCCCAGGGCGTAATATAGGGCAGAAAGATCTTGGTGGCCCATGAGGCGCAGAACGCATAGCGGTTCTGCTTTGTGATGCGCGATTTCAAGCCGCCAAGCGCGAGGGCTTCAAGGCCCGGCTTATTATGCTCCCAAATGGCCTCCAGACGTGCAATATTGCCCGACATGGCAAGGCTGGTGCCCGGTATGATCGGGATGGTAATATCGACGGGCTTGTTGACCGTAAAGCCAACGGTGTCCTGCCAGGGATACTTATAGATATCCTTAAGGGGGTACAGGTTCAAACGCCGGGTCAGGCCGGTGTTGCCCAGTGCCGGCCCCAAACCCTGTGCCAGAGCCGAGTTGGGCCCCAGGACGCCATCGTCAACGCGATGGTGAAAGTACGAGACGGTCCAGTCATAGCCTGCCAGAAATCCGCGGATGCGGCCGCCGAACTCCATTTTGTGCCAGCTGTCGTCGGGGGCGTCGCGGTAATAAGCCTCAAACATTTCATTGGGATTGGCCAGGCTGTTGTACG
>JAFGCP010000094.1 GCA_016932595.1 Deltaproteobacteria bacterium | reverse complement strand
GCAACCGCAGCAAGGCCGCAGGACATTGCCTCGAGCAGCGACATGGGCATGCCTTCAGAACGGGAGGGAAGCACGAAAATATGGGACTGCCGGTAAAAGGGCGCCACGTCGTCGAGCCTGCCGGCAAAGGTCACCTGCTGCCCGATGCCGGCGGCGGCAACCTCGGCATGCAGCATCGGCAGCAGCTCACCGTCGCCGGCGATAAGAAGCTTAAAGGCCGGGGCGGCTGCCTTCAGCCTGCCAGCGGCCCTGATGAGCGTTTCAAGGCCCTTTCCCTGCGTAAGGCGCCCGGCATAGCACACAGTGGTGACCGCTCTGTCGTTGTGCTGCCCCGGGGAAAAAATATCCGTATCAATGCCGTTTGAGATGGTATGGATTTTATTTTGCGGAAAGCCGTGCTGCATGAGTTCGGCCTTAACTTCACGGGAAATGGCGATGGCGCCGTGCGCTTTTTTCGCGCACCAGAGGATAAAGGGGCGGAGCTTGAGCTTCGCCAGGCGGTAAAAATCACCTGTTTCGCGCGCGGAGCTCAGCCTGAAAAAAATGCGGCGCCCCGTGCACCGGCAGAAAAGCACGGCCGGCGCCGTGAACAGGTACAGGCCAAAGCAGAGCACGCCGGAAAACGAGCGGCGGCGGGCAATTAAAAAGGACAGTACGGAAAGCATGTACGTGGCTTCGAAAAGATGCCATCCCTTAATGTAACGGTATACCGGTATCCCCTGGATAACCTCATAGGGCGGCAGCCCCTCCCGGTAGGCGGTTACTATGGTTATGCCGTATCCGAGCGCACGAAGCTCAGCGGCGAGCGTGCAGCAGGCCCTTTCCGTGCCGCCGATATCCGGATGATAGCAGCCGATGATAAAGAGCAGATTGTGCTTGTGCATCGTATGAGGTGAATGTTTGGCAGCGTCAGCCATAGAGCTGCTCATAGAGCCGGCGCAGCTGACCCGCTATGGCCGGCCAGTCAAAGGTTTCCGCCTGTGCGCGGGCCGCCCGTGCCATGTCCCGGCGGGTTTCCTCGTCATGGAGAATGCGCAGCGCCTCGTCGCGCATTGCCGAAACGTCCCCCCGCTCGACGAGTATCGCGCCCTGCCGCCCCGTATACAGGCTGATGCCGCCCACATCGGTGGTCACGACCGGCAGCCCGCATGCCATTGCCTCCAGAATTGCGTTATTTGCCGTAGCATCCACCAGGGGCAGGAGCAGCAGCTCGGATTCCGTGTAGAGCTTCAGCAGCTGGCTCTCGGAGATGGCGCTGAGCGCGGTGACGTTTTTCAGCCCGTCGAAAAAATGAAAATGTTCCCTGAACGTGACGACAACAAAGGCAATGTCGGGCGCCTTGCTGTTGAGCTCCGCAATAATTCTGCGCAGCATGGCGAAATCGCGCAGGTGCGTTCCGACGAAAAGACACTGCTTTTTTTTTGCCGCGCCGGGGGCAGGGCTGAAAAAACGGGTGTCGACGCCGTGCGGAATCAGGTGCACCCGGCCTGGGCGGACCAGGTTGCAAAACAGCTCCTGCTGATTGGGCGCGACGATCACCGCCGCGTCCAGTGTTTTCAGGTGTCGGGTGGCGGGCGTGATGTTCAGGAATTTATCCGGTGGGTTATGGAACGTCGCCACAAGCTTGTTTGACCGCCTTGGGTTGAAGTAGCCGGAATAGTGGTACGCGTCATCGCCATATAAAAAGTGAAACGTTTGATTGCCGCTGAAAATGAACGCGGGGATGTTTTGCAGCTCCTGGCGCAGCGCGTAGGAGTTGTACCAGGTGCCGGCAGTACGCCGCAGCCGGGCGAGCACGCGCTCCGGGCACATGCCCAGAATGCGGTAAAGCGCGTTGTGGCCGACACAGTCGCCGTCGATATAGCCCACGATCCGGTCATAGCCGGAGTGCGTGGCGTGATGGGCCATTCGCTCGTAAATATAGTGTATGCGCATTGTCGACCAGTTGGTTGGCCAAGTGCCCATGACCGGGCTACAGCCAGATGCGCCCGCGTTTTTTGCACTCGCGATAGTGGCGATAAACCGTCATAATTCTGAAGCTTGCCGTCAATACGGCCAGGCCTGAGGCGGCAAAGCCCTTCAGGTCCACATCCATCAGCTGGATAAGCATCCGCTTGGTCCATGCCACAGCCAGCCCGGCGCAGCTGAAAACAAAGGAATGGTCAGGCCGTTTCAACAGGCAGATGATCTGCGATTGCAATTTCAAATACTGCTTTTTGAACGGCAGCGAAGCAACGTGCATGCTGCTCGCCTGATGATAGGCAAAGGCGCGGGGGACAAAGCCGACCTTCAGGCCCCGCGCCCTTGTGCGATGGCAGTAATCGTTGTCTTCGCCGTACATAAAGAAGAGCGGGTCGAGCCCTCCGACCGTTTCAAGGGTTCGGCGAGGCAGGAGCCAGGCCGCTGCATTGACAAATGCCGTTTCGTACACGTCACGCCCCCTGCCCTGCACCATATCCGAGATAAAAGAGACGTGGCCGTTTATGAAGGAAAAAAAAGCCGGCTCGATCCCGCCGCCGTCGTAGGCGAGGTGCACCGGGCTCAGAATGCCGAAATCCGGGTGCCGCTCTGAAGCCTCAATGAGGCGCGTTACGGTGTCCGGTTCGACTTTCGCATCCTGGTTGAGAAGCAGGACATACTCGGCGCCATGGGCAAGCGCATGCTGCAAGCCCGTATTGTTGGCCCGGGCAAATCCGTGGTTTGCATCGAGGCTCAGGACTGCGACATCGGGAAAGGCTTTTGTCACCACCTCTTTGGTAGCATCGGTTGATGCATTGTCGACGATGATGATGTCAAGAGGAACCGATGATGCCCGCAGGCTTGCAACAGCTCCGGCAATCCATGCTGCGCCGTTCCAAGTGACGATAACGGCGCTTGTTTTTCTGTCAGGGCCGCTCATGTCCGTATGCCTGCTATGTGTTCGTATATGGCCGAGAGTTCCACGGCATGCTCCCGGATATCCTTAACTGGTGGCATATGCGCGGCAAACGATCGCAGCAGCCCGGGGTCGCGGATGCAGATGTTTATTTTCTCCGCAAGCGACCGGGCATCCCCGGCGCGGAAGGTGAGGCCTGTTTTCCCGTCTTCCACGAGTTCCGCCATGCCGCCCAGGTCGGACGCGATCACGGGGGTTTTTGTCATGTATGCTTCATTGATCACGACAGGGTAGTTTTCATACCACACGGACGGAACGATCAGGACGTCCATATTTGTGAAGGCCGCCTGCTTATCCTGGCTTGCGAGCATGCCCATGAACCGGATGCGCGGATGGGAAACTGCCCGCGCAAGCTCCCTGCGGGCGCCGTCATCCAGGCGGCCGTAAATCTTCAGCTCATGCGGGCCTTCGATGGCGTTAAACGCTTCTATAAGGACATGAACGCCCTTGTAGGGCTGTATATTGCCGATGAAGGCGAACCGCACGCGGTCCGATTCGGTTTTAGGGGCGCCGTGCAGTGCCGCCGTGTCAAAGCCGAGGGGGCAACAGCGAATTTTTTCCTCGGGAATGAACGCCGGGGCGTACTGCTCAAGCAAAAAGCGGGAGGGGGCGATAAACAGATCGATGTTTTTCAGCATAGCGGCCATCCGGCGCGGCCGCCAGTACCGAAGGCTGACATAGCTGAGGCTTTTTTTATACAGGTTGATGGCGCCTTTGGCGGCTTGCTTGCACAGCCTCACCGGCGCCGGGCCTGTGCTGGGGGCGGCATAGTAGCCAGTTCGATCCCTGAGGCAGTCAAGGCACCGGGCCGGGTCGTAGCCCGGACAAATCTCCATGGCCGGGGTCAATAAAATAGTGCGGGGGCACAGCAGCCAGTAGTCATGAAGCGTAAAACAGGTCGGCACGCCGCGCTGCTTGGCCACTGAGGGCAGCGTGCATGAAAGATTGATTACGTGCTGAAAGTGGACGACATCGGGGTTAAAGCTGTCAAGAGCCCGGGAAAACTCACGCTCGACCCAGGCGCTCCGCTCGTGAAACGGCCGGTCAAAATTGCAGACATCTTTTTTCAGGACGATGCAGGCAAAGCCGTCCTGCTGCGTGATGCGAACGCTCCCGTTACAGTGGTCGTCGGGAACGGTATACAAAAAAGCGACCTCATGCTTGCGGGCCAGCTCCCGGGAAAGCTGAAGGGAATAATTTTCACACCCCCCGGCCGCGCCGAACGGCGCATAATGTACAACTTGCAAAATTTTCATAGGCTGCCGGCCGGAGTGTGATCGGTTGTTTTCGTAAAACGGGACCTGATTTTCCGGTATGCCGCTACCAGGGGCCGGGGACGAAAGAAGGCCTTAATAATGACCAGCAGCGCATCCCGGTTAAAATATACTGCGCCGGTGCGCAGATACTGCAGAATCGCTTTTCTGGCATTGGGGTAATCGCCTTCGCAGTAATGCAGCAGCGCGTATCGCCAGGAATAGTAGGAGTTCAGCCTGCGCAGGCCCCTGCTGCTGCACTGCGACCAGTTAAAAACGCTCAGGTCCCCCAGATCGGATGAATTGGCTTCCTGCACAATAAAATCGGGCAGGCCGCACGCCTTGGCCAGTGAGTACCGCAGCGAGCGGACCTCCCGCAAAAACGGCTCCCGGCACGCTATTGTTTTGCCGGATGCATGGTAGCGAAAACGGGATATGGAATAGTCCACGGGCTTTACCCTGCTCAGTCCGTATGCCAGCAGGTAGCGCATCCAGAGCTCTGCGTCCATGATGTAATGAAGTTTCGGATTGATTCCTCCGAGCTGCCGCACGATATCG
Source organism: Deltaproteobacteria bacterium (assembly GCA_016932595.1). GTDB lineage: Bacteria > Desulfobacterota > WTBG01 > CAIYCZ01 > CAIRTM01 > CAIWCT01. Next base: position 12,540 of record JAFGCP010000094.1, on the reverse strand, counting down.
AGGCGGTAGTAGGTCGCGGACTGATTTATGATAAAATTCACCATGGTTTCCTCGGCGGTCGCGCCGAGAAACATGCGGTAATCCCGGTCGGGAAGACCCTGGGCCCGGCCCAGGTACCCGTGGAACCCGCAGATAACATCGCACGTGCTTTCTTTGATGGTTTTCGCCAGATGCCACAGGCTGTTTTCAACCAGAACATCGTCGCTGTTGAGCCAGTTGAAAAACTCTCCGGTGCACCGCGCCAGCCCCTTGTTGATCGCGTCGCTCTGTCCCTCGTCCGGCTCGCTGACCCAGTAGGCAAGATGCTTCTCATGCTTTTTTATGATGTCAACCGAGCTGTCGCTGCTCCCGCCGTCGATGATGACATATTCCAGATTGGGGTAGTTCTGCCCGACCACGGAAAGTATCGTCTCCTCGAGGTACTGCCCCTGATTATAGGAGGGCGTAACGATGCTGATGCGGGGCCATGGTGCATGTGCGTAAGGCATAACGAATTTTCTTATGAGCGCTGCGGGCGGGGAAATGAGTTTTGCGTTCTCCAGCTCCTGGTGAGTTCGCTGTACCACGCCAGATACGCGGAGGCCGTTTGGGCGAAATCAAAGCGCAGTTCGGCATCTTTTCTTGCAGCCGCGCTCATAGCGGCGCGAAGTTCGGGGTCCTGCGTAATCCGCACTATGCTGTCCGCCAGCGCCTCGGCATCGCCGAACGGTGCGAGAAATCCTGTTTCCCCATGCTTGACCTGCTCCGGGATGCCGCCTACCGCCGTGGCGACAACAGGCGTAGCGCAGGCAAGCGCTTCAAGGATCGTGGTCGGGAAGGTGTCAGCCTTTGCCGCATGCAGATAGAGGTCAGCCGCCTGGTAGTACAGCGCTACCGTTGCCGCGTCATCGTGATAGGGGATAAAACGAATGAGGGCGTCGCCCGCGCGCTCGTCCGGCGCCTCCTCACCGAGCGCAAGCAGCAAAAAACTTTTATGCCGCCTTTTCTGTGACGCAATGCCGACGGCACGGCAAACGGCCTCAAAATCCTTGAAAACGTTTTTCCGCACGCGATTTGCGACAAAAAGAACGATGCAGGCATCCTGCGGCAGGTTCAGGCGGTCCCGTGCAGCTTTGCCGTCCTGCGGTTGAAACAGGGAAAGATCGACGCCGTTGGGAATAACGCATTTTTCAACAATGCATTCTGCCAGCATGGACTGCTCGATTCTGTTCATGAGCCATCTGCTCGGCGTTGCTGCATACAGGCGGCATCGGGCGTAAATTTTTCTTTTGCGGCGCCAGTTAAACGCCGATGCATCACGGCGGATCATCGGATACACCGACACATCCGGGCACCTGCCGCAGCCTTCGCGCCATCGATCACAGGCAAGTGAATGGGCGCAGTGGCCGCTCAGGAGCCATTCATCATGGAGCGTGAGAACGGTCGGGAGCCGGCGGCTCAGCGTCGGCAGCATCCGCAGATCAAAATAGCCGCCGTGAAGATTGTGGCAATGCAGAATGTCGGGGGTCTTCGGAGTCAGCTGAAGCAGTTTCCTGGTGCCCGGGAAATGAAAGTCCTCCCATCCGAGCTCACGCTGCACCTCCGGCACCCCCTGCGCCAGCGTGCGCAACCACCTGCAGACCCGGGCTGCCCAGACAAAGCGCTGTTCAAGCGTTGCGAACCGCCCATGCAGCAGCCAGCATAGCATCGCCCAGGGTACTTTATGCTGCTCCCGGGGAATTTCGCAGACACGGGCATCCCGTGTGTATTTGCGCCCCACAACAAGCCATGAGTCAAGACCCAGGGCGCCGTATGCCTTGAAAAGATCAGATGCTATTTTTTCAGCGCCGCCGCCGATATCAAAGGTGCTTACCTGAAGGATGGTTAAAGGGTTTGTCTGCATGTTTTTTATGCTATAAGCGCCCTGTGAGCGTTTAGGCAGTGCTTTTTTCGGCAATCGCTCTCACCTGAAACCAGGAGCGCTCAATGCGCCCATACAATCTGCATGCGGCTTCGAATACTCTGCGGCCACCGACGCGCGCAATAAGCTCATAATGCGGCGGCCATTTGTGGATATAGGGCTTTGATTCGATGAGCGAGAATCCCGCTTCCGTTATCAGGTTTCCCAGGCCCATGGGGCTCCAGCTGTACAAATGATGATTTTTATCGAACGGGATAAAAGAATAGTGTATTGATTCACAGGGAACGACCACTGCCAGTTTTCCACCTTTTTTTAATTTATCGTAAAGCCGCTGCAGTTCGAGCAGGGGGTGCAGCGTATGCTCAAGGGCATTGTCCGAAATGATGATATCGACAGAATCGTCGGGTATGTCGTGCGAGCAGGAGTACACTTCTACGCCGTTTTCTTTTGCCACCTGCGCCGCAGCCGAATTCGGCTCAACCCCGATGCGTTTTTTGCAGTGCAGGTTTTTCAAAAGAAAACCACCGCCGCATCCGAAGTCCAAAACGACATCTGTTTCGGAAATATAGCCTAAAAATTTAGTGAGATTAGCCCAGCCGCCGAATTTGCCGAGGGATACTTGCCAGGCAAAATATTTTTTATCATAATGCGTGCTTGTCAATTCGGTCATAGTTGGTGCCTCTTTACCTGTTCGGCCATATCCCGGTAAGGAAATTTCATCTCCTCATGCGGTCGTAGTCTCGTTTGCAAACGATGTCATCCGGTTGCCGCCCGCACCGCTTTTTTGCCGGTTTGGGGAATGCAGCGCCCTGCGCCGTCGTGAGCTCAGTAAATCCATACGTGCTTTTCATTGTATAGTTGGAGATATGCGGGGGCACTAATTCCGCAGGCGGAGTTTGTCTGCTAGCTTCCTGAAAAAAGACGGATTATCGATATCCTTTTGTTCTTGCATGAAGAATCTTGTTTTCAGGATTTCCTCTAAAGCTTCTCCCGAGTGCGTAATGAATTGAGGATGTGTAAGCGGCATGGCGATATCAAAAACAGCGCGGCCACTGAAGGGAGAATCTTTTTTTGTGTGTGTGGCGCTGTCGCCAAAACCAATATTTGTTACTAAATTTATATTAGGATTTATGCAGAGCCCACTGTTGCAGAAAATAGTATAGGTCCAGATATAGTCCCATGTGTCGATCTCGCCTTTTTTCACCCGCCAAAATATATCGTTCCAATATTTTTGCTGCACATCCCTGCAAAAAATATTGGCCAGTATCTTCTCATTCACAAATGCGTCAAAATTTTCCATGGTAACATCAAAGTGCCGCCAGGCGCGCCGCCATGTGGCCCATCCCCAGCAGTGCTCAATTTTGGAAAAATAATAGCTTGCCTGGTTTACCGGATGGTCCAAAGGGTTTTCGCCGGAAATATGCATGATTCTTTCATCATGCCGGTAATGCGCGAGCAGTTCCTGACAAAACAGAAAAAACCTTTGGGTCGGCACGGTGTCATCTTCGAGAATGATGCCTTCCTCAACATGCTCGAAAAACCACGTAATCGCTTCACTGACAGCTTTTTTACATCCCAGATTTTTATCTCTAAAAAGCGTTTTCACCTCGCACGGCCAGTCGACCCGCCCGGTAATGCCGCGTGCGCGCTCGCATAACATCATGTCAGCATCGCATCTGGGGCCGTCCGCAGCGACAAAAAGGCGTGCGGGCTGCGAAGCGCGAATTGTTTCAAAAACCTCTCCGGTCAGATCCGGCCTGTTAAATATGAGAAATAAAACGGGTGCGTCAAGCATTGCGACTCTTTCCATAGCATTCATGCGCACAGCGTATGCCCGGGCGCCTCAGCCTGCCCGGCATGCGCTGCAACAAAAAGCATGTTGAAGCTTCGTGCTCTTGCCACTCCCTCTGGGGAATGCAGCTAATCCGCCCTGTGGATGGCCGTTCGTGCCGGAACACGGTTTGTGCCTCATGCCCCCTGAACCTCGCCAAGCCTATATCTGGGCTGCGGAGTTGCGCAAGCGCACCGATTCACTAAGGAGTTCATAAGTAACCGGACAGTTCTGATTTTCGATTCACCATACATGGCAGCGCAGCATGGGTTCTCAAAACTGAGATTGCTTCGTCGTTTCACTCCTCGCAATGACCCGAGGAAAATGTCTTCGCGAGGATCGCAGAGCCGTGGCGAGCTCTGTTCTGCCCCTTATTAATGAACTTCTTAATAAGTGCGCTGCCCGGCCGGTTCCGGAAAGCATGACCGTATGGAAAAAATGTCGCTACATACGTTAGGGCGAGAGCGCTCAGCATACTAGCGGATGTCTCTATGGGCGCGGTGCGCGGTTTATGCGTCATGCCAAAAATTCGCCCTCTCTGCAGAAAAAAGATATCCTAATAAATAGGTAAAAAAATTTAGTCTCTTTGCAAAATTGACCATACGGCATGTTTGCTTATCCAGCAGAAATCGATACGGGATTTCCGCGGCAAGCAGGAGGCATCGTTTCGCAACTTTTTGGCGTTCAGCCTGCTGGAAATTTTTTCTGTCAATTCGTGCTATCGTCTGTCCGCTTTTGAAGGCCCGGGTCAAACGGTATACAATGCTCATATTTTTTAAAGGCACATGGTGAAAAACCTGTATAGCGGGATCATACCAGAACAGCGGTTCATGCTCGTAAACCCTCGCGAAGAATTCCGATTCCTCCGCGACGCCGATCTTTCCGCCAGCCATGCCCAGGCTTGTAGAAAACCCTCCGAATTTTTCAAAAAGATCCCGTCGCAGCGTCATGTTTGAACCGGAAAACCCCATTTTTGCGCCGGACAGCCTTAAAAATCCTTTATCGTTTCCCCAGGTATGACGTTCAAAATCATCTGAAAACCATGGGGGGGGGGGGCTATCATACAATGGCAGAATTTCCCCACCTACTGCAGCAGGCTGGGGATTAACGGTCTCAAATGCATGCACTATGAACGCGCACCATTCTGGTGCTGCCCGTGCATCATCATCAATATAGGCGATATATTTTCCGCGGGCCTCCTTCCAACCCCTGTTGCGGGCGTGACTGAGACCCTGTGCCTGCTCGTGTACAAGGCGGATGTTCTGATGCGAGGAGGCATACCGCTGGGCCATATCGTTTGTCTCGTCATCGGAGTTATTGTCGACGATAATGACTTCATACAGGTCGCCGGGGAGTGTTTGCTGGATAAGAGACTCCACGCAACCGCGCAGCATGCCTGCCCGGTTGTAGGTGCAAATGATTACTGAGATGAGCGGTTTTTCCAATGGACAGGATATTGCTCTAAAGTGTCCCTGACGAGATGGAGCGCCGTCTTCGAAAACCGTTGGCCATGGCCAGGCTTTCAAGGAAACGGGCTATACTTCAGCGGGCTTTCGATGCCTGCCGTGCAGTGCGACCTTGAACTGCCGGCTATGTGTAGTGCTGTGGTTTGCCGTTTGCCGCCGCCTTCCAGGTATTTCGAGCAGTTTCGAAATAATTTTCAAGCAGCTCAATTTGGACATCAGCGTTGCATTTCCCGGTAATAGTTTTTTTTGCCTCCCGGCCGATTAAAGAGCGCTGCTCGGCGGATAAGCCTGCAATGCGCGTAAGGAGGGCGGCCAAGGCAGTGTCATCGCCATAGTTGACAAGAAATCCATTGCGGCCGTCTTCTATTATTTCATCAAAACTGGCCCCCCTTGTTCCTATGACCACCTTTCCCAAATTCATTGATTCAAGGCATGCATTAGGAAGGTTATCGATAATGGAAGGCAATACGACGGCCCATGCGTTTTCGATAATCGGAAAAAGCTGCGCATGCGACATTGCAGGAAAATGAATAATTCTGTCCTCATACGCTCTTAAGGCGTCTGTCAGCGGAGGGAGAGAGTATTTTCCGATAAAAACAAAGCTTGCTTCAGCATTGCTCTTAAAAAAATTCGTCAGATTTCTCCAGATAAATTCAACGCCCTTCAGCCGCGATAATGACCCGAAAAAAAGAAAATATTTAGCAGCAGCGATTTTTCTGTAAACCGAATCGTCATAGTGAAAAGCGCCGGGCAGAATAGCGGGAGGCCTCAGTACATCAACCTGTACGGGAGTAACGGCTGAAAGAGCTTTAGATAAACAGTAGCTGGGCGCATAGACCCTATGGCTTTTTTGGAGCTGATACATCTCGAGCCAATCGGCCAGGGCATTATCAAAGTTGCATTTGAAACCGTATGCCCCGCGCCAAAGAGGGCTGAAACTCGACATCCTTGTTACAATTGGAACAGAGCTGTTTTTCATGAGGAAAAGGGCCGGTGCTTCATAGCTTGAGGCCTGAACGATATCAAAAGGCTTCTTTCTGTGTTCGCCTGTGAATTGTTTTTTCAAATAGTAGCCTCGGAATAAAACATCCAAAGTATGCAATAAATGTTTTTGGAGTTTTCTTGCCCAGAAAGTATTCAGATATGTTTTATGATTGACACGATGAACAATCAGGCCATCATGCTCGATTTTTTCATTCTCTGCAGATGAGGTGAAAATTTCAACCTCATGGCCCCTTTTTTGTAACATGATTGCAGCTTTATTGATGAAATTCGCCAAGCCCCCATCATAGCTGGCTTCCGTGACAAACTCAGGTGTAAGAAAAGCTATTCGCACAGACCGGCCCTTTTATAGACGCAGACTATATTCCTGTCCGGGCATTTTTTTCCGCTGCAATACTCCAAAAAGCTTTCCATGCCTAACATATCTCTCAGTTCCTGAAGGGATACGCCAACACCACTATTCCTAAAATCCTTTGACTCGGAATTGTGCTCTAAAACAATCAGGTTTTCAGTCATGCCTCGGGCTTTCTCGATGAGGTTCCGATAGGTGGCCTTATCAACGCCGTGGCCGACTAATATGTGTGCAACGATCGAATCATAGTGCCCGGACATGAGTCCGAGAAAATCATCTGCGGTTATATAGCTCGTGTTCGGCAGTTTCGATTCGCCCCTGTCCTGCTCAATCCATTCCGTGACATTTACTATTTCAAGGCAGTTTGAGCCTTCGAGATATTTCGCTACTGTCGCAAAGCTGCGGGTGTGAATTGACCAGGTGCGCTTATGCCTCGCTGAATTTTCGATTTGCTGAGCAACCTTGATTTTCGTCCTTTCATCCTGAATCAGGACCAAATCGCTTTCCGGGAAGCAGGGCTCCTGCTGAGTGCCAAACCGGTTGGAAATTTCCAGCAACTTTGTCAACGGAGGATGCTTTTGGGTAAAATAATCGCATAAAAGATTTGAGGACCAGAATATAATGGGATTATAACGGTTGCTCATCAGAAGATCTTCATACACAACTGAAATATCGGCTTTTATCAGATAAACCGGCGTGCTTGCTAATATTTTTTTCAGCGCCTTGAAAGCAGCCTCATCATACAAAAAACCCGAACCATACCCCAGGGTGAAGGGCCACTCGGGGTAATCAGATTTGCTGCCGCACACTATGGTTGCATAACAGGTATTGATATCGCCAATCGTATTGGCGGATATTTTCAAACCGCATGGGGTTTTTTCAGCCTCGATTTCATAAGTATTATAAAAACGTTCAGGATAAAACTTTAAATTTTTCCACAGCTCCTTTTCAAGGCCAAAATTATCATCCTGTTCAAGGCCTCCATGCGCATAATTTTTTTTTCTTGCCCGGTATGCTGTAAGCAGTCCGATGGCGCGCGCGTTAAACTGTACTTTAAAAAATTTTTCTATGAATTCAATGCGGTTGTATGACGAAGAAATCAAATTCCGGACTCTGTTGAAATGCTCAATCTGGGCATGGTTGGCATCAACGGCGATTATCCGCCTGATGGTGGTGCGGGTGCCCGCTGCAGCCAGGCCCAGAGCGTGAAAAAAGTGTGGGTTCGCCACCCCGATAAAAACGATTCCTTCGCTTCTTTCAGTGTGCTTGACGTTATATTGTATGACATCGTTGCTCAGAAAGTAATAATGGCCCGAAACGCTCCGGGGGATGGGGGTAATGTCATAGTATCTTTCGAAATTTTCATCCGTGCCTATTCCTGAAAAATGCAGTTGTTTCACGTGCGCCTCGGCGTGTGCCCTGTTGCGCCCCCCAGGGCGCAAATTGCGTGCGCCGGAGAAAGGTGCGATAGAGAGAGGGAGGTGGCGGTAAAAAGGATAATCGTTGGCATGGCAGTTGGCGTGGCAGGAGCCCTGCCGCGCATGGCCTCATTTCTCAACTGTTGAAGTTCCGGCATGTGCTTTTATGGGTTGGGGCGGTGCTCTGCGCCACAAAGCTCCAGCGTGTCAAGGGCGACAGCCAAACACCTCTTGAATTTGTCTGATTCTATGCGAAATTGTATGCCGGTTACGTATCAGTTCGCGGCCTTTTTCCCTCGTGGCTTTGTATGACGACGGGTTCTGCTTATATGCCCGAATTTTTTCCGCGAAATCCTTTTGTGTAAAAATAATGCAGTTACTTTCATTAAAACCGAGCAGTTCCAGGTCGCGGCAATGCTGGCCGATCAAAAGGGCGCCGGCCGCCGCAATTTCAAAATATTTTGGCGTGACAAGATCATACATGGGATTTGATGAGCCGGCTGCGACAACAGCATTGAAGCCAGCCAGCCAGGTAAAATATTCCTTATTAGACAGTTTCTTGTTTTCAACACCTGAATTGTCGAAGTTAATTATGCCGTCCTGTTGTCTGCACCAGTTTCTGACATCATAGGCCGGGCTGCCGCCGCCTCCGAAAATGACCACATCACCTGAAGAAAACGTAACTTTTGAGCTTACAATAAGGCTCTCAGGCACTGCCCATGGCATATGGATTAATTTCCGCCTGGAGAAATCCGGCATATGGTAGAAGAAAGGATGGTAATAGTATGAAAAGACATATTGTATATTATTTTCCTGTACGTAAGCCGGCAGCCACGTTGCCTTACTGTGGGGGTCGCTGACAAAAACCGCTATTGTATGATCTTGCTTAGTATCGTATTTGATCTTCGGGCCTGACCACCCGGGCTCAGCTGCAATAATGCATTTTAATTTTTTTTTTAACAGCTCATATTCCCGCTGCGTGGTGATGATGTAGGGGTTGAACTCTCGTACTATCGCATTGATAAGGTAAGGGGATAAGGCGCACATCCACCGGTTTTTTCTGTGGAAGTTCCAATTTATTACCAGGCCGAAATCAGAGTTCCTGAATAGGTTCCTGAATACCATCATAAGATTCCATACAAGCGATCATTGTCTGGAGGGAAAAAATTTGGCTGAGTTTGCATGCTGCAGCAGAGGAAAGACATGTATTCGACCCTATAAACGCCAATCCATGAATCACGCACATGCTAAATACGGCCAGTTAAGACAGCCTCCTGGCAGTTTGACTCCTGGGAAAGGATGAGCTTCTCCTTTGAAAGCAGGACATTGGCGCTATAGGCAAAATTGCCGCACTTGATCAGAAATTCCCTTTTGGTCGTGATCTCGGATAATGCATCTTCGCTGTAGATATAATATCCTTTTTCTTTAAGAAGGGTGTAGAAATCCCAAGCGGTTACATTCGCCTGGAGATAATTTTCATGGTTGACTTCAAGCAAAATCAGCGGATTGTACCGTTCAAGGCTCCGCCAGGCGCCCTGGAGAAAATGCGGCTCATGGCCGTCAATGTCAATTTTTATAAAGTCTATTCTTGATATTTTTTTCAGCTCGCAGAATGCATCGAGCGTTTCCAGTTTTATCAATTCGGTTTTTACGGGTGCCGTATCTGCGACCCAATGAATGGTGGCGGATGAATCCCCGATGTTGATCAGGAGTTCCTGTCGCTTGTCTGAAAGGCCGTAATTGAGGATCTCGCAGTTGGTTATATGGTTTTCCCGCAGATTTTCCTGCAATTCCCGGCGGTAATGAAGGGTCGGTTCAAACGCATATACCTTGCCCTGCGGGCCGGCAAGTTTTGACAAAATAACGCTGTAGTAACCGATATTGGCTCCCACATCCAAAATCACATCACCCTTTTTTACGATTTTTTTAACCAGTTCGGTGCTGCTTTTTTCAAAAACACCTCGCTCGATAATCTCCCGATCAAGATATTTTCCGGGATTAAGCCAAAACAGGTGACCATCGACGGTTTTATAAAGATCGCGCCCCTGTTCCTGCTTGAGCAATACAGATGCCGCAGCGGGCGGCTTCTTCTCGACAGAAACCTGTGCTGTTTTTTCAAGAAAAGCGGCAACTTTATGGCGTATACTCAGCATACCGCATCTTTCGGTTTTTTTAGGCACATACGCCAGCAGGTGAATGGTCGCCTTTGCGGTTCTGCCCGGCGCAAAGCGCTCCGTGCCTATCCGGCAAGAATTTCCAAATGCGTTTTCGCCCAGCACAGGGGCGTTCGTGATCCCGCCTGCAACAGGGTGGGAATATCCTTTTTAACAGTAAAGTACCCGTAATGTCCCTGGAAATAAGGGGTGGAAAAAGTATTGTCAAAAAAATTAATGGAAATTTTATATTCCCCGGTAGTAACCTGCAGATCGGGGAAAGTAATGCGAAGCATGGATTTTCCTTTTGCAATTTGCAGGTCTTTTTTTGTTCCGAGGCAGACGATATTGGTGTCGTTTTTTTGAGAATCATTGACATAAATTAAAGTCAGCCACAAAATTGCTTGTGCGATGTTACAGGAGGCCTCTATTTCAGCTTCAACGGTTACGGACTCATCCGATAAAAAATGAAGCTTCACGGTACCGCTGCAGTCCTTCATGTATATGGCATTAATCTGGATTTCGCTGGTGCCGAAGCTTTCAAATTTATTGACCAACCCTAAATGACCCTGTGGGGTCGCATGCTTTGCCGCATGGGTGGTGTCGATAAATTTCCCTGTTTTAAGCAGCAGCTCGTATTCGGGTATAATGTCTTGCGGCGAGCCATAAGCAATTTGCCTGCCATGATCAAGCAGGAGCGCCTGATTGCACATGGCATCGATGTTTTGCGTATTATGGCTCACCAGAAAAAAAGTAACTCCTTTATTTCGCATATGCTGTATTTTATCCAGGCATTTTCTTTGGAATTTAGCATCGCCAACGGCCAGGATTTCATCCACGAGAACAATGTCAGGACTGCTGTGAATCGCAATGGCAAATCCCAGGCGTACGGTCATCCCCGATGAATAGGTGCTTACCGGCGAATCGATAAACTCGCCGATATCGGCAAAATCGATTATTGCATCAAATGTGCGGCTTATTTCCTTCTTGGTCATTCCGAGAATAGTGGCATTTAAAAATATATTTTCCCTGCCCGTCATGTGCGGGTGAAAGCCGGCGCCGACGGCGATCAAGGCGCCGATACGGCCCCTGACGGAGATTTGCCCTCTGTCGGGAGGGAAAATGCCGTTGAGCAGACGCAGCAGGGTTGTTTTGCCGGAACCATTGTGGCCGACAATTCCCAGAACATCGCCCGTTCTTAACTCAAAATGCACATCCTGCAATGCCCAAAATTCATTCTTCCGAAGCTCTGCTCTATCGCATTGCCGGCCGATCATGGCCCGGGCCACATCATGGGCGCCGTACAGCATGCTGTGCTTCAGGCTGAAACAGAATTTCTTATAAAGCCCTTCGACTTTTATGATCGTATCGCTCATCAGCAATTGAGTGCGCTATAGTATTTTCTCAATTATCCGGTCTTCGGCAATGTAGAAGAATCGCCAGGAGAAAAGAAACAGCACAAAAGAGAACAGTGCTGCAAGTATGAAGCGATCTGCATGTTCTATGCGGCCGTAGATAATAATATCGCGCGGTACGCCTATGAGATAGGTCAGGGGATTCCATTGCAGAATTGTCTGAAAAAAAGGACTCTTTATATTGGAAGAATAAATAACCGGCGTTAGATATAAACAGAAACCGAGCAGCACATCCATGCACTTTTGAAATTCATTGGAAATGACATTTGCAACGGAAATGACAAGGCCGATAGCAGAACCCAGAAAAAAAAGGGGGGCTATTAAAAACGGAAAAAAAAGCATCTTCCAGCTGGGAACGATGCCAAAGGCAATGAGCACGATTAATGTCATGACAAATGATATCAGAAAATTAGCAAGCTGCTGCGCAACCTGTTTCACCAGCAGCGCTTCGTGGGGATATTTCACCTGCAGTATGAAGGCGGAGCCCACATCAAGCGTAGCCGCCGCTGCTTTGTAAAACCCCATAAAAAGCCCCCAGATGGAGCTGCCCAGCAGCACGTAGGCCGGATAGGGAATGCCGACATCCCCCGGGTTTAAAACGCCGGCGGCATTCATGAAAACCCAGGAAAGTATGCCGATAAGGGGCGCTATGAAAATCCAAAAAATTCCCAGAAAAGATTTTTTATAGGCGGCGAAAAAATCTCTCTTGAAGAGCTGAACTATCAGCTCCCGGGATAGTATGATATTTTTAAACATTATACACCATGCCGCAAAGTACCCTGTTTGGGTTCTTTGATGCGGGGTGTATATGCAATAATTTTGTTTGAGCTTCATGGAAAAATTTAAAATTTTAAAAGTCGTTCATGGCTGAACATACAGCTCCGCCCTCTCGGCTACATTTTTACGCCTGAAAAGCCGTTGCGCGCACGCATATGCGTAAAATTTATTTCAGAAAAACTAATTTATTATTGTAGCAAAGCGTGATTTAGTCAAGTTTTCTATT
>JAFGCP010000093.1 GCA_016932595.1 Deltaproteobacteria bacterium | reverse complement strand
GGGAACGATCAGGTCGATGACAATGTCCCGGGACAGGGTCGCCGCATTGCCCCGCCCCCAGTGGCTCAATGCATAATCCCAGACCGTGGCCTCCAGCTTTGCCGGGCCGTTCTCAAGCCCCAGCTGCCGGGGCTTAAGTTCAAGAGACACGGTTTTGCTTCTGCTTGCGCCGCCTTCCATCAAACCGGCACACCCCAGCTGCTCATCAAAAAGCAAAATCCTTTTTGTGCCCTGCAGGACGGCGATGCTGAACCTGCGCAGCCCGCGCTGCTCATCTGCTGCGGTTATGCGCAGCATTTTTTGCTGGCCGATATGCTCCCCGCTGAGAAGGAACTGAACCGTCGGCGGCCGCAGCTCAAAAAAAACCATGGCAGCCCAGACAAGGGAGCAGCAGGCAGCAGAGAGCATAAGCAAAAAGATAAACAACAGAACTCTCCGGGGAGATTTTTTCATAAGCACGAGCCAGGGATAGGGTAAATGAAAACAAAATAAACGGGTGAGCGTTTTTTGCCGCACCGGCGCATATACCGTGTTCAATAAACTGAAACAAAAAAAACCATCTGTCAAATTAAACTTTTCTAATCATTGCTGTAAAATAAAAACAAGGGCCGCTTTCTTGACAATGCCGCGCTAATCATCTATTTCTACAGGAATGGAAATTAAAAAAAGACAGCCTGGTGGGGTCGGACGGTCGGCGCAGTTTTTTAAAGAACAGCTGCTGCAGGCTGTGCTGCAAACGCTTGAGGAGGTATTGCCCGGCAGGATGATTAGCGCGGCGGTTCAGAGAAACGGCGAAGAGCTGCGGATCGGCGCAAGCACCTATCAGCTGAACCGGTATGACAAGCTATGGCTGGTCGGCAGTGGAAAAGCCTCACTGGCCATGGCGCGACAGGTTTGCGAAATCCTGCCCGACCGGATTGCCGGCGGCTGCATCATCACGAACTATCGGGATAAGCCGCTGCCCTGCGCAGTAAAAACACATGTTGGGTCCCATCCCGTGCCCACGAAAAAAAGCCTTGCAGCCGCTGCGGCGCTTACCAGTTGCCTTGCCGAGATGTCCGGGAGCGATCTTTATATGTATCTGCTGTCGGGCGGAAGCTCCGCTTTACTTGAACAGCCGGTTTCACCGCTGCCGCTTTCGGATATGCAGCAGGTAACAAAATTGCTGTTGCGCTGCGGCGCGCCAATCGAAGAAATAAATATCGTGCGCAAGCATCTCTCGCTGGTCAAGGGCGGCAGGCTCGGCAGGCTCTCCAAAGCCCAGGGCATCGTGCTGGTCATATCAGATGTTATCGGCGATGATTTGGCAACCATCGGCTCGGCCCCGCTATTCTGCGACAGCTCGACCTATCAGGATGCCTGCAATGTGCTTGTGCGCTACGGCGCATGGCAGAAAGCACCTGCCGGGGTGCGACAGGTGCTGCAGCAGGGCCTCGACGGTATACTTCCGGAAACACCCAAGCAGCCGCAGCCCAATATTAATCATATTATGGTGGGGAATAACTTTGCCGTCCTGCAGCAGTTGAAGCGGCAGATAAAGGATCGGGGCATACCTGCACATATCATGACTTCGGTCATGCAGGGCGAGGCCCGCGAGGTGGCACGGACCATCGTGGCCATAGGCAGGGAAATCGCAGCCTCGGGCAATCCGTTCGCGCCGCCGGTCTGCCTGCTGTTTGGCGGAGAGACCACGGTTACAGTAAAAGGCAGCGGCCGGGGCGGAAGGAATCAGGAGATGGCCCTTGCCGCGCTGCGGGAAATTCGAGACGACGAGCGGCTGGCATTCATAAGTCTGGGTACCGATGGTATCGATGGCCCAACCGATGCAGCCGGCGCCATGGCGAACCGTGATATTTTTCAGGCCGCCTGTGACAGGGGTTTAAATATGCAGGAATATCTCGACAACAATAATGCATACGGCTTTTTTCAAAATGCGGGCGGGCTTATTACGACCGGCCCCACGGGAACCAATCTTATGGACATTACGGCTATGCTGGTCGCATAGGGAAAGGATGCGGATATGGATGGGTCGAAATTTTCCACCTCCCTTCGCGAGGACGCGCGCAAAAAAATAGAGCATTTGCGGGAAACCGATATCGTCATCGGCATACCGTCCTATTTCAGCGGCAGCGCCATCGAGCATGTGCTGCAAACAGTGATCACCGGCCTGCGGCTGTATTTCAACAAGCACAAGGCTTTAATTGTCGTATTTGACGGCGGCTCGACCGACGACACCCGTGAATGCGCCCGCTCGGTGTCGGCCGACGGTTACAATATCGAGGTTATTGTATCAATTTATCGCGGCATACCGGGCAAGGGCTCGTCGTTGCGGGCCGTATTCGAGGTTGCCCGGTTTCTCAAGGCCAAGGCCGTTGCCGTTTTTGATTCAGACCTGAAATCCATAGCGCCGGAATGGGTGAAAAATGTGCTTGATCCCATTTTCGAAGGCTATGACTTCGTAGCGCCTGATTACTACCGCTACAAATTCGACGGCACCATCACCAATACCATTGCCTATAACCTGACCCGCGCCCTTTATGGCATAAATATCCGGCAGCCCATCGGCGGCGATTTCGGCGTTTCTAGCTATTTGGTGCGGCACTATCTCGATCAGGATGTATGGGAAACCGATGTGGCAAAATTCGGCATCGATATCTGGATGACCACTACGGCCATTATCAATAAATTCCGCGTATGCCAGGCGCGGCTGGGCGCCAAGATCCATGGCGAAAAAGACCCTGGCGGCGACCTGAGCCCCATGTTCCGGCAGGTGGTGGGCACCATTTTTACGATGATGGAATCGCACCATGACTACTGGGCCGCGGTTTCTGGTTCCGTTGATGTGCCGAACTTCGGCGAGTATTGCGACACGAAAATTCAAGAATTTGACATAGATCAGGATGCGCTGATCGACTACTTTAAAATCGGGCTGGAGAACTTCGGGGGGGTCTGGGAGCGGCTTTTCGCTCCCCAGGACATGGCTGTTATCGAACAGCTTGCAGCCCAGCCGGACAGGGAGCTGTTCCATCTGCCCATAAAAAACTGGGTAAGAATCGTCTATCGCTATGCCCAGGCTTTTCACGCCACGCCGCGCCAGAAATTTAAGGTCATGGATACCATGATACCTCTGTACAATGCCCGGGTAGCCTCGCTCATCAATGAGCTTAAAGACAAAAGCATGGAAGATGCAGAGGCGTATTTCAACCAGCAGGCCCTGGTTTTTGTGAATATGAAACCGTATCTGCTGGAAATCTGGACCTAAAGGAGGGCTTCTCATGGCTGATTTTTTTCAAAACGGCAGCATCGCAACGCTTCAGAACATCACAAGCCGGCCGGTTGAAGCCATTGAGCAGGATTTGCGGCAGTTCGCCCAATTCAGAAATATGGTGCTGCTGCTGCCGGCGCTTTTCTCGGAGTTTGAAACGCCGTCCATGCCGAGAATCATCGCCGAGCTGCAGCAGGTGGACTATCTTTCAAAAATCGTGCTCTCCCTGGACCGGGCCGACGAAGGCCAGTTCAGGATGGCAAAAAAGCATATGGCCGGACTGCCCGGCGAGGTGAAAATCGTGTGGCATGACGGCCCCCGGCTGCAGCAGCTCTACCGGGAGCTTGAGCAGGAGAGCTTTCGCCTTGGCGATCCCGGCAAGGGCCGCTCGGTCTGGATGACCATGGGCTATATTCTTGCCGATCGCAATACCTATGCCATCGGCCTGCATGATACGGATATCCTGAATTATGAGCGCAGCCTGCTGGCCCGGCTGTTCTACCCCGTGGTGCACCCGGCTCTTGATTATGAGTTCAGCAAGGGTTTCTATGCCCGGGCAACCGACCGCTTTTATGGCCGCGTCACGCGGCTTTTCTACACGCCCCTGCTCCGATCGCTGATGAAAATACTGGGCTATAATCAGTTTCTTGATTTTCTTGACAGCTTCCGCTATGCCCTCTCGGGCGAATTCGCCTTTATTGCCCCGCTTGCCCGCAGCATTCGCATCTCGCCCACCTGGGGGCTTGAGGTGTCCATGCTGAGCGAGGTCTATACCAAAACCAGCATCAACCGCGTCGCCCAGGTGGAACTGCTGGGCACCTATGAGCATAAGCATCAAGTTCTCGACACTACCCAGCCCCGGGAGGGCCTGATCCGCATGGCCAATGAGATCGCCAAAACCCTGTTCCGGGTCTTGAGCCAGGACGGTATCGTCATGTCCGGATCATTTTTCAGAACTCTGCAGACCACCTATATTCAGGAATCGCGGTTTGCCATCGAAAAATACAATGCCCTGGCCCTGATCAACGGATTACAATACGACCGGCATGAAGAAATAGCAGCCACTGAAGTTTTTGTTGAAGCGCTCAAAAGCGCTATCGAAGAATTTATGGCAGATCCGGTGGGCATACCGCTATTGTCGGCCTGGGTGCGCGTGCGCGCAGCCATCCCTGATTTTCACAAGCGCCTTGCTGCTGCTGTGGATGAAGACAATGCGTGATGCTGTATTGCGATGGCTCAGCCAAACCGTCAGACCAGTTATTGAAAAATATTGGATGCCAGAGAAAGCGCAGATGCTCCAAGCATTTTAACAGCCTCACCCCCGTTTTCGGAAAAAAGACAGCCCACGACAGCGTTTTTCGACGATTGACTGACGGGTGAATCCAAATAGATCCCATGGCGCTTGTTATTGATGAATGAGCAGCTGTTGAAAAAAAGCCTGGTCACGCCCGTTAAAGTATCAGTGCTGTCTTCACTGTGGGAAAGATAGCAGCCGTCCTCAAAATTCACGCCGTCGTTATGGCCGTTGGCAACGACCATGAGATTAAAAAAACTCAAATCCGTTGAGTCGCGCACGAACAGCCCCGAGGAGCCGTTGTTTTTGATGATACCATTGCTGAACAGGACATGCTGCAGCTGGTTGTCGAGACTTATGCCCGCGGCGTTGTTATCATATGAATTAAAGTTGGTAACCTGGATATCCCGACTGGCATAGAGCGCGATACCGTCGAAAAAATTATCATGAAATGATGATTTGTCGATAAAAATTCTTTTACTGTCCCAGCTCACGACAATACCTCCGCTGCGGGCATCGAAAATATCGACGTGATTGATCCATAGATCGCTGACCATGCGCACATCAATTCCGTTATTGCGCAGCCACGGCCGGGCGGGATCGGTTTCCGAGGACTGTGCCTTTCTGTTGCCGTCAATCCCAAAATTTTTTATTTGTATATTTTTGATGCACTGCGTCGGCGTCTCGTCATCGCTGCCGAGCAGCAGCACCGGCTGATTGACCCCATCGCCAAGCTTCAGCACCGTGCCCCGTTCACCAGCGATGGTTATATTTGAACGGTTGACATGAATCGCCTGTGTTATCATATGTATGCCTGGTTTGATGTAGATAGTGCCGCCTGCTTCTGGCAGAGAATCAATGGCAAGCTGAATACTATTCATGTCGTCGGGCACAGTAATGATTGATGAGGGGCTTTCGTTATCACTATTTCTTTCTTCGGCCTCTACACTTGAGAAACGGCAGCCGGTAAACAGGAAGCAGCCGCTAAGTCCGGCTGCCAAGACAAGACAGATGATTTTGGTGCGGACGGACACAACATAATTCATTATAATGGCTTCCTTTGGCTTAATTCGGTTTGCGCCTGTAGCTTCAGGCCATTAGAAAAATCCGGATCAGGGCATCCAGAGAAATTTTTTATGAATCCAGCCCGTGGCGCCTGCTGAATCGCGGCCCTTTACCCAGCCGGGCTTTTGCTCCAGAACTTGAAAGCAGTAATATTTTGAAACGCTGCCCAGGCTGGTTTTCGCATGGTTCGTCCCGGGGCCGGTGCGTATCGCGATATTATCAGCGGTGACCACGGCAGCGCGGCAGGATTCATCAACAAGTTTTTTATGAACCCAGAAAACATCGTCGTCAAGATCCTTAACAGCATACCAGTCGCCGGACAGGGATACGCCCACTTTATCAAAGGGCATGTATTTTCCAACTTCCCAGGACTTCATATACTCTGTTCCGGGCCCGGTTCTGAGGTTCGCTTTTGCAACCGCTATGCACAGGGCGGCGGAATTGCCGGCGGGCAGCATGAGCAATGAGAGGCAGAGCGGCATGGACAGGAGAATTGTTTTCATTGATACAACTCCTTTCTATGAATGGAAATAGCGTAACGTTTATGGCAGACCGCGGCGGTTATGAGTTAGCGTCGAAGCCCCAATACGGCTGGGCTGCGCAAACGTCACTGCGGGTTTTTCCGCGCCGTAATTTCCCGGTTGTAGGCGCTGATGAGATCATCATGCCGCAGTACGCCGAGCACTTCATTGCGATCCTGAGGGTTTACCACCAGCAACTCCTCCTGTCCGCTTTTAATGAACTTCACCAGCCCTTCATGCAGAGTATCCTCAAGGGTTACCGTTTCCGCCGGCACCATAATATCGCCGGCAATGACCAGGTCTTCAAGATCCGGTTCATAAACGATAGAGCGCGTGTGGGACCAGTTGATGCAGCCTGAAAGCCGGCCGTCTTCATCATAGACCGGAAAACACTCCTTGTCCGTACCGCTAAAAAAGGTTTTCAGCTTGCCATACGGCATAGTCTTATGAACGGCGGGGATGTCTTCTGGCGTATAGACATCCTGCACTTTCATTTCCGCCAGGATATTCACAGTGAAATCGCCGATATGTGCCGGGGAGTGCATACGGCTCAGAACCTGATTTTTATAAATAGTGTGCTTCCGGTTGAAGAGAATTGAAATAACCGATACCAGCATCAGCGGCGCGATGAGCGAATACCCCTGCGTCATTTCGCAGCACATGAGCAGGGTTCCCAGCGGGGCCCTGGCCACACCGGCAAAAAAGGCGGCCATGCCTACGATCACATATCCTCCGGGCTGAGAAACTATCTCAGGGAACAAATAGTTGCCCGTAAACCCGACAACGCCCCCGAGCATACCGCCGATAAAGAGCGAGGGGCCGAACACGCCGCCTGAGCCGCCCGATGAGATGGTGCAGCTCGTAGCAATAATTTTAAATAATGCGATGACCAGCATGGTCGACACCCCGAGCTTGCCGAGGATGGCCAACTGCAGCCAGCCCCAGCCGTCACCGTAGACCTGTGGAACGGCTAGTCCGATGAGTCCCACGCCCAGCCCACCAAGAGCTGGTTTAAAATAACGGGGGATTGAAATCCTGTCAAAAAAACGATTTTTAGCGGCGTAAAAAAAACGCACGTAGAATATTCCAACGGGAATACACAGCAGCCCCAGCAACAGGTAAAAAAACAGCTCGCGTGGATCATTGAAGCTGTAGCCGGGGAAAAAGAATATGGGCTGAAAACCGAACAGGTCCGTGAAAATGATATAGGCGGTAATTGAGCTGATGATAGTAGGTATGAGAGCTTCTGTCTCAATATCTTCGCGGTAGAGAACCTCAATGGCTGTGAGGGCGCCACCCAAGGGGGCGCGGAAAATAGCCGAAAGCCCGGCGCCGCAGCCGGCAAGCAGCAAAATACGGCGTTGCCGGTCGCTAAGTTTAAACAGCCCGGCCATCATTGAGCCCAGGCCAGCTCCGATCTGCGCAATTGGCCCTTCCCTGCCGGCACTGCCGCCGCTGGCCAGGGTAATGATGGTGACAATTCCTTTGATTAGCGGCACGCGGCCTCGTATTTGGCCTTTTTTATTATGAAAGGCATCGATCATGGCATCGGTACCGTGGCCTTCTGCTTCAGAAGCAAAACAGTAGACAATACATCCTCCGAGCAGCCCTCCGGCTATCGGCAGCAGAAAAAGCACCCAGCGGTTGAGCGTCAGCTTCTCCGTGACCTCAAACAGGCGCTCACCCATCGGAATTGGCGCACTGTAGCCGGCAAGCATATGAAAGCAGAAGTGTTTGGCAAGCTCAAGCAGGTAAAAAAACCCGGCTGAGGCAAGGCCGGTTACAGCCCCCACCACAAGGCCCAGAACCAGCCACCGCGCCATGCCGTTTGAGAGGAAATTAATCCATCCGGAAATACTTTTATTTTTAATATTAGCCCAAATCATTACGTTCAAAGATGCAAAACATTAGAGGGTTTTTCAGCGCAGTCCGGGCAGAGATCATGCATAAATTCATCGCCTGAGGGTTCAGCACCAGCGTATTCGCCTTTTTTTTGATGTTTCCATATAGCCGCCACCATTGTTCCCCAAGCAGGTGATGTTTGTATGGTGGATGCATACACCACTATAATCTTTCCACAGGGGACGGGAAGCTTACACAAGGGAACAACAAAAGATTCCCGCCCCCTGGGAAAGATCAGGAAAGGTGTCCGGTTAAACAGCGATTTTGTTTTCTGTTTCTCCGGACAGCAAGGCAAAAAAAAGTGTGAGGTAATCACGCAGATGCCGAGTCAGCAGAAAATTCTCCCTGACAAACTCGCGCCCGATATTTCCAATGGCCGTCATATTGTCACGATGATGCAGCAGATAGCGGATTCTGTGAGCCGCGCCCTCGGGCGTGCTCACCAGAAAGCCGGTATGGTGGTTGATGACCTGCAGGCGTATGCCGCCCGTATCGCCACCGATGACCGGGCGGGCCTTCCATAGCCCTTCTGTTACCGTCAGGCCAAAACCCTCGCGCGTTGATTTTTGAATAACGATGTCCGCAAGCCGCTGCAGGGCGTTTATGGTGCGGTGCGCGTCCGGCGGCAGCAGCAGCACATGAATGTCGGGATCGCCCGCAGCTTTTTCCATAACTTCATCAAGCACCGCCGCGCCTTCAGGGTCATCGGTTGCGCCGCCGCCTGCCAGTACGAGCTGCGCCGGTATGCCTTTTTTTACGAGCTGAAAGGCCTGAATAACGCCAACGGGGTCTTTAAAGCGGTCAAAACGTGATATCTGCACCAGCAGGGGCCTGGACGGATCAAGACCGAACTGCCCGCGCACGGCCTCAATCTCCTGGGCGGAAAGATCTATGTTTTTTTCGCTCAGGGGGTCTATGCTCGGGGCGATTATGAACTGGGGGTGGGGCAGCAGCTGGGCAAACTGGGCTATGGAGAATATGCTGGCGTCATAATGCTCGACAAAAGGGCGCAGCGTTTTCCAGACCGGACGGTACGGATGGCTGATATCGATATGTGCGCGCCAGATCCACTTGCCTTTTCTGCGAGGGCACAGGGCCAGCAGCGAAGCGGGCTGCGGGTCGTGAATGACAACCAGGTCAGCCTCTTCAAGCCCAGGACGCAAACGCGCAGCATTTTGCTCATTAACTGCACGGTAATGTTCCCAAGCCCTGGGGCTGATGTCGGCGGTAAATCCCTGGAGACCGTTATGAATCGCTTTGGTCGTTGCAAAGAACTCGGGCGTGCCGTGCATGACCTCCCATGTGGCATCAATTCCAAGATCGTCCATAAGTGGCACCATCCAGTTGAGAATCTCTGCCACGCCACCGCCCTCGCGGGTGGAATTGACATGCACGACGCGGCGCCCCGCAAGCTTTTCTCCCAGGCAGCGCAGTTGTTGGAGAACAGGGCGGCCGACAACACTTTCATACACCTGTATCGTGGTATTCATGCAAAAGGCTCCTTGTTCGATAAGACCGACACCAGAGTTTTTTTGATTTCCGCAAGCGTATAAAACGGAAAATCAATCGAGGCGATAGCAGTGATGTGGGATCGCTGGTCGCCGCTAAGCGTTTCAAGCCAGGCCGTAAAATCGTCTAGCCCAAGGGGGGGCCGGCGACGCGCCTCAAGAAAATGAAAATAGATGCTGCCGTGCGTCATTTTATCAATCGCTGCAGCCAGGCCATCGGGATGATCGATACGCTCCCCTGTGTCGAATACGACGGTTATCGACTCCATAAAATAGAGTTCGCGGCCCGGTGGCGCCCAGGGAACCATGGTGCGTTCGCTCAGGTGGTCATCGATAATTTCAAGAACAGCAGCGCGCAGATCTTCAAGGCAGGCATGGGCATACGGATCAATAATGCCCAGTCGCTCAGCCAGTATCTCGTCGCGCAGGTGGTGGCGCGCCCATATTGCAAAATCGTTGCGGTAGTCGGGGTAGTCGAACAGCGGCACCAGCGGCGTCTCGCAGAAATGATGGTAGAGTACATTGGAGCTGCACAGGGCAACTCTATCTCTCAGCTCTCGCAGGTTTACCGCCGGACGCAGTCCGCTCATTTTGGAAAGCAGAGTACAGTCAAAAATTTTAAATGGATCCATGGCAACTCCTTTGCTCAGCAATATCGGCCGCGGCACTGCCCGCGCTCTCGCACAGGCGAAAAATTTCATGCGCCAGCAGAGAAGAATTTTTAACAAGGTGACCACCGGGAACCAGCGGCGTATCGCCTATGGTGTAAACATACCCATTATGCTGCAGGATCCGCCGCATTAAGGGAATATCATTTTCATCGCCACCGGCATACGTCATCAGAACAGCATCCGGATCAAGACCAAGCAGCGAACAAAAATGGGAAAAGACAGCGTCCTTGATGTTCTCCCGCAATAAATGAATTTTTACGGATTCGGGGCCTTGAAACACCTCACAGGAACATACCGACCTCCAAGTTTGGGCCGTATTAAAAATGTATTTCTGTATCTCCCGGGACAGATGCGGGACATGAAGCGTGAAGGCCCACAGCCTATCCTCTGTGTCCACGCCGCAGTTCAACTCCAGTTCTTTAATCCTCGGCAGCAGTGCAGCCCGGGCTTTGTACAGAGGCTTTCCAACTATGCTGTGAAATATTCTTTTCCCTCCCCCGGGGAGCAGCCATGCCAGGCCGCTAGTGCCTCCCAGAAAAAGGCCGGGGGCAGGTATTCTGCATGCAAGGTCGTTCAGCGACCGGCTTGAAACGACAGCTACACGTCCGGGAAATTTTTCTATGAGCATAATCAGCATGTCCCTGCAGTCGGGGTCAAGCCGCGCGGCATGATACTTGCGGCCACCGGCAAGCGCGCCATCGAAATCAAACAACCAGAGTTTTTCCTGTTTCATGGCAACAATTCCTCCTTTCCGGCTTTTTGCAACCAGTGCGCTTCATAACAGCAAAGCCCTCATCGCACTATTTACCGTGGAGCGGGGTGCATTTTGTCCGATGATTTTTAGTATCTCCTGGGCAAGGGCTTCAGGATCGGTTACGACTGCTGACCCCGCTACCAGCGGTTCGGGACCGACGGTAAAGGCCATCCCGCCGTGTTGCAGAACCAGCTTCATAACTTCGGCATCATGGCTGTCATCGCCTGCATACTGCAGAAAGCCTTCGTCCATATTAAATCCGATGCAGCCGCACAGGTTCATAAGCCCGTGGGTTTTCAGCATATCCGGCAAAAGAGCTATTTCATAAGCCTCGGGGCCCGGGTAAATTGTCAGATTATAATCAAGCTTCAGAAACTCCAGATGCCTTTGGATAAAACGCCGATACTTACCCGATACCTGCCGGACATGCACGGCTATGGAGAGTTTTTTATCCTCTATATCAACGCCTTCGATTTGGTCAATGTGCTTGAGCTCAGGAAGAAGTAAGGTCCGTACCGCCTGAAGTTCTGTCAAACGATCTTGAGCAACGGTGGTGCGTGTTCCGTCGGTCAGGAGCCATTCTGCACCCCCATTGCCGCCCAGCGCGATACCCTGAATGTCAATGCGCGCCAGCAGATCATCAAGCGTGCGGCTTGACAGTATAGCGGTATAAAAGCTTTCAGTAGCAGCAAGCTGTGCAAGCATCGTGCGGCACAGGGGATGGAGGCGCGCCGCGTACCGGTCGGGGACGATGCGCGACAGTGTTCCGTCAAAATCAAAAACCCAAAGATTTTTAATCATTGCGCTGCTACCCTTATCTTAAAACGAAGAAACATTTTTTTCACAAGTCGGGAGGCATTCAAGTGTTTCAAAAAATTTAGCGCCCCAGTTGTAAATCGTATTTTTCGCCAACAGCGGCCTCATGCGGCGCATACGTTGGGTCCGCTCGGTTTCCGGCATTATGTAGGCATCATATAAAGCGTCTGCAAGCTGGTCGGGATCAAACGGATTAACCATCACCGCATCGGTAAACTCCCGGGCAGCTCCGGTGTACTGCGAAAGAAGAAGCACGCCGTCATTGTCGGAACGGGCGGCAATAAACTCCTTGGCCACCAGGTTCATGCCGTCGTGCAAAGAGGTCACCAGCAGCACATCGGCAAGACGGTGGGCTGCCAGCACATCATAATAGTCATGATGTGCGCGCATGAGCCGAACGGGCGCCCAATCTTCAGACATGTGTTTCCAGTTGATTTCATCAACCAGATCATCCAGCTCATCATTCAAGTTTCTGTAGGTTTCAATGTGGGTACGGCTGGGAGCGGCAAGCTGCACGAGCGTCACCTTGCCATGTAACTCCGGGTGGCGCTGCAGCATCAAAGAAAAGGCGCGGAGGCGCTCCGGGATACCCTTAGTGTAGTCGATACGGTCAGCACCCACAAAAAGCCTGGTTTTAGACGTTGCTTCACCGAACGCCTTAAGAAGACGTTTTTTTCTTGCTGTTACCAAAGACGATTTTGCATCAGCAGCGATCTGCTCGAAATCAACGCTGATGGGGAAAGGTCTCACGATGGTGGGCCGACCGCCGCGGAAAACCTGAAAACGTTCATAGTCAACTCGGGCCTCTATTCCCCGGTCAACAGTGTCGAGAAAATTATTACAGTGGTACTGTATATGAAATCCGAGAATATCGTTACCGAGCAGGCCATCGAGCAATTCCTCGCCCCAGGGAAAAATGCGGAAAGCCTCCCGGTTGGGCCAGGGGATATGCCAGAACTGCATAATTTTCAAATCAGGCCTGCTGTTTCTCAGCAGGCGCGGCAGCAGGGCAAGATGATAGTCCTGTATAAAAATTATTGACGGATTGCCTTCGGCCTCTTCAAGCACGGCATCGCAAAAGCGCTGATTTACATTTTTATATATTTCCCAGTCGCTCCGGGAAAATTGCGGCCGCATGTAGACAATATGACACAGGGGCCAGAGTGCTTCATTGGACAGGCCATAGTAATAGCCATCTTCTTCTTTTCGGGAAAGCCACACGCGTCTGAGCACATATTCAGGCCGTTCCTCCGGCAGTCGTATTCTGTTGCAACTGTCAACAACTGCGCGGTCAGCAGAGCCAGAACCATGCGCAACCCATGTTCCTCCCACAGCGCGCACAATAGGCTCAAGGGCTGTGACCATGCCGCTTGCAGGCCGTACGGCTTTAATAGCACCGCCTGCGTTTTCATGCATGCATGGCTCGCGGTTTGATACGACGATCAGCTTCGCACCGTGCGTCACCCGTGCTATATATTCTTTCAGCTTTATAGCGTTCATACCCCAGCTTCTTTTTGTGTCCTGGGCCTGCCGCCCGGTTTTCTTGCCGGCGCATTGACCTCCGGCGACAGCATCATGCGGGGCGGTATAGCGGTTGCGCCGAGCAGATCAACCATTTTTTCCAGGCCCCGGGAGATAGTTTCAAGCGTTTTTACCGGAAGCTCCTCAAGCCCCTTCACGATAATGCCCTGGGCCACTTCCGGGGATTGCTCTACCAGCAGCTTGCCCTGCTTCGAAAGTTCGATAACGACAAAACGCCGGTCGGACCGCGTCCGGAGCCTGGTGATGAGCCCCCGTTTTTCGAGCCGGTCCAGAATGCCGATGACTGTGGCCGCATGCAGGTACATGCGCGCTGCGAGATCGGAAACGCAAATGGCGCCCCTCTCGGCAATGACCTTGATCGCCCACAGCTGCGGCCCGGTGAGACCGGTGGCGTATTCGGCTTTTTTTGAATATTCGTGAATAGCCTGAAGAACCCGGCGAAGATTGTCGACCGTGTCGGCAATAATTGTTTTTGTATCCCCCATCAAAAGTTCTCCTTAATACTATTTATGACCCAGCTGTCATATTAATTTGTATAGCAACTATTGGAATAAAAATCAATTGACAAAATCGCCGTCCCACATTATTATTTTAGATATAAATCGATGGCATGCAATGGCATCAGGTGCGGAGAACATAAAAATACAGCAGCTGTTAGAGTTTCTTAGGGCTATACAGGGCAAAGCTTCTCCATCCGGTTTAAACAGGCATGCCAGGAAAATGCAATGTTCAATGGCCGAAAATGCATACGGCACTGGTTTTGAAGGTTGATGCTTAAGCAGCGACGCACATAAACCACTACCGGTCGAAGAGATGGCGATACAAGAATTGCCACGATAAAACAAGTGCAGACATAAAATAAATTTATTCTCTAAAACCTGCTCAAGGGTTCGGGCAAACAAAGCCCGGAGGAATGGATAGTCGGGCCGCTATCTGAAGTTCGTGCTTCAGGTAGGGGCTTTTTTGCTAATTAGCGCTTGAACGAAAACCCCGAACCATACATTTGTTGGGTTCGCCCTTATGACAGTGCTTTTTCGTAAGCATTCGTTTTTGCTTAGGTTGGGTTGAGGTACGCAACCCAACGGGTGCTTTCGGGCTTAACCCAACAAAAAAATGGCTTTTCGTTCAGGCACTAAGTATCAGAAGTTTCAGATGATGAATTCTAAATTCAGCGGTTGTCTCCAGAGGAGTATACTTTACGTTATTTGGGTGTGCCCATTAGTTGTCTGCGCACGCGGGTTAAACTAAAATTATTTTTTAGCTGCACAGGTTTCCCGATGAACTATGTTGCGAAAATATACCTTCCGCTTGAAAAACTGTTGCAGGCTCTTTCTGAAATGGCGCCGGAGCGCACAGCCTGCCTTCTGAGCTGTATCGCAGCGTTTATAGTATGGGCAGATATTGCGCCGGCTGAAGCCAAAACCGAGGCAGTCCCCAAGCCGGCTTCACCTGCTTTGCGCTCAACAGTGCCTGCATCAGTT
>JAFGCP010000092.1 GCA_016932595.1 Deltaproteobacteria bacterium | reverse complement strand
GACTTATGACTTTTTAAATTGGTGGTGATGGTTTTTATTGTAGGAGCACCTTTAGGTGCGATTGTTTCGCGGATGAAGCCGCTCCTACAGGAGAGAACCATCAAAAACAAATGTCATGACCCACTAGAGCATTGAACAAAATAGTGTAACCATGCGGAGGCCGGAAAGCTTTTGGTGAGGCAGCCTGTGCGGTTCGAGCCTTAGGTGGGCCACCAGTACCGGCGTAGCCTGCGAGAATAGAGCACGGGCTAACGAACCAAAAGATTCGCGGCGCATACGGCTATGGGAAAAGTTACATGCTTTAGACAAGAAACTGCTGCAGCCGGTCCCCCATCTCTTCATAGTGAAACAGCCTGCTGAAATCCATAAGCCCTGACAGAGCCCGGGAATGCACTCTGAAGCCGCTCTCCTCAAGAATTGAAACAGGATTTAAACCGCCGATCACAATGGCGCCCACGCGCCCCTCGCTCACGGGAATATCAATAAGCGGCTGCCCCGGGCGGCCGATGCACATGAAAGCGCCAAGCCCTGCTTTTTCGAGCTTGTCTGCAATAGCCTCCACCATCTCACGGCTTTCAGCGGGAAACTCCCTGAAACCGACGCCGATGCGGCCATTGCCGTTTTTAATGGCGCCGATATAATTGGTCATGCCGCTGCGAATGAATACTTCCAATGGGTCAATGCTCGTGCCGTCATACATAATGATCTCGACAAAACGAACGGGTTTCTTATCGCGAAGCTCCAGCACCCCGCCGAAGCGCGAATTTGTCGGTATGCCATGCTGCAGCAGTACGCCGTTGAGGGTAATCGAGCAGACCGTGCCGATGCCGATCATGCCCTCAGGCACGGTCAGCTGGCCTATGCGCTCACCCGGGGCAAGAAAAGTAATAAGAGTGCCCATGGCATAGCCATCGGCATACACTTTCTGCATCATGGGAAGACACTGGGCAACCTGACGGGGATCCGCCAGCGTCGTATTTACGACAAGATTTCCCTTCCGGCTGGCAAGGTTGAAGTTCATACGATAGGTCATCTGGTCTATCTTCGCAGAAAGGAAGCCGACCCGCTCAATCGTCTTACTTGCCTCGAATTCACACAAGCCGCGCTCGGTAATGCGATGGCAGCACTTGTCTGTCTTTTCTATCAGCCCCGCATCAAACATTTCCTGCAAATAGAGCCGTACGGTGCGCTCGCTGATCTCATGGCCCTGAGACAAAAGCTCCTGGGCGATTTTCGAGCTGCGCATTGGTTTTTCAATATCTTTGATAATGCTTAAAATAGCATTTTTTTTCTTTGCGGCTTTTTCATGCATTCCGGCAAAATCTCCCCGTCTCAATTGCAGCAAAAATAAACATGCTCCTGCCGATTTTCAGTACATCACGATAAAGGTTTTAGAAGGTTAACAAATAAAATAACGCTAATCAAACATTTTTTAGAAAAAAGTCTCTCTGGGAACCGTTAATAATTGGCAAAATTACCATTTTACAAATACAATAATTGGCAAAATTACCAAATTATGGCTATAAAATATAAAACATTACATGCCAGTAATTCAAAAAATATTGACTTTTTGGTTTATTTCTGTTAAATAATGAAAACATTACAGGCAAATCATTGCCGAAACCATGGCACCAACTTGCCTTTTTTAGATTCACTTTGCCCGTCAGTTTCACAATGTAAGCAACAGTACCAGATCGGACAAAGGCCGTAAACCATCCGAAAAAGCCCCTGTCCAGTGCTTTTTACGGAGGCAAACCAATAATTATCCAGAGAACGGGAGGTAGTAACATGTCGGTTATCAGTGAAGTCCTAGAAAAAATCAAAAAGCAGGATCCCAGTCAACTTGAATTTCATCAGGCGGCACAGGAGGTTCTCGAAACTCTCGAGCCCACCGTGAAAAAACACCCTGAATTCGTAAAGGCTAAAATATATGAGCGCATCGTAGAGCCTGACCGGGTTATAATGTTCCGCGTTCCCTGGACTGATGACAAGGGTGAAGTACAGGTCAACCGGGGTTTCCGCGTGCAGTTCAATAATGCAATCGGTCCATATAAGGGCGGGCTTCGTTTCCATCCGTCGGTAAATCTTGGCATATTGAAATTCCTGGGTTTTGAGCAGATATTCAAAAACTCACTCACCACACTGCCCATGGGCGGCGCAAAGGGCGGTTGTGATTTTGACCCCAAGGGAAAATCCGACAATGAAGTGATGCGCTTCTGCCAGGCCTTTATGCGTGAGCTGTTCCGTCATATCGGCCCTGATATTGATGTTCCGGCAGGCGATATCGGTGTTGGCGGCCGCGAAATCGGCTTTATGTACGGCTACTATAAAAAAATCAGAAATGAGCATACTGGCGTGCTGACAGGAAAAGGCCTTGAGTGGGGCGGCAGCCTTATCCGGCCCGAAGCAACGGGGTATGGCTGCGTGTACTTTGCTGCTGAAATGCTCGGAACCCGCGGCCTTGACTTCAAGGGCAAGCGGGTTGCTGTCAGCGGCGCCGGCAATGTTGCTCAGTACACGGTTGAAAAAGTCAATCAGCTGGGCGGTACATGCATTTCTTTATGCGATTCAAATGCCACCATCATTGATGAAGCGGGCATTGACGCTGAAAAGCTCAACTATGTCATGGATCTGAAAAATGTACGCCGCGGCAG
>JAFGCP010000091.1 GCA_016932595.1 Deltaproteobacteria bacterium | reverse complement strand
CGGGCACGACCAGCTCGGCCGCCGCCGAGGGCGTCGGGGCCCGCAGGTCGGCGGCAAAGTCGGCAATGGTCGTGTCGGTTTCATGCCCCACGGCTGATATGACCGGTAGTGCCGATGCGGCGATCGCGCGGGCAACGGTTTCGGTGTTGAAGGCCCACAGGTCTTCAAGTGAGCCGCCGCCCCGGCCGACGATAATGACATCGCCGAGCCCTCGTTGGTTCACCGTCTCAATGGCCCGGGCGATTTCTTCGGGCGCCTCATCGCCCTGCACCCGCACCGGCACGACCAGAATGGCCACCGAGGGAAACCGGCGGTGTATGATGCGGATGATGTCGCGCACCGCTGCTCCCGTGGGGGAGGTGATGACCGCGATTCGGGCCGGCAGAAACGGCAGGGGCTTTTTCCGCTCCTCGGCAAACAGACCCTCTCCGGCAAGGCGGTTTTTGAGCTGCTCGAAGGCAAGCTGCAGGCTGCCGACCCCCCGGGGCTCGAGCATGTCCGCCACCAGCTGGTACTCGCCCCGCTGTTCATAGACATTGATCCTGCCGCGGCAGATGACCTTCAGCCCGTCTTCGGCGGTAAAGCGCAGGAGGCGCGCCTGCATGCGAAACATCACCACCCGCAGCTGCGCGGCCTCATCCTTCAGCGTAAAGTAGCAGTGGCCTGATGACGGTATGCGAAGATTTGAAATTTCGCCTTCGACCCACACATCGGGATAGGCGCTCTCCAGCGTGTCCCGGATATGGCGCGTCAGCTCGGCAACGGTGAATATGAATCGGTCTGCCATGGTCCTGTTAGTAACATGCCTGCGGCTCTCCGGCAAAGGAAAATATGTGCTCTTAGCTATGTTAAACCGGCTAAGCAGGCGAAAGTTGTGCTGCGGAGGTGCGGGGTATGAGGTGTGGGGCCTGAAGTCGGAGATAGAAGGCCATAGGTCGGCAGGGAGTGGACCGTAAAAGGTGAATTGTGACAAGTGACGAGTGACGAGTCGAAGAAGAAAAGAGATCGGAGACCAGGGGTCGAAGATCCGTAAAACGTAAAACGTAAAACATAAAACGTGGATAGTACTGGATGCCTTTTTTCAACTTGTCACTTGTCACGATTTACTCGTCACGGTTTTTATTCCTGAACCCCGAACTCTGACCTCTGAACCCCGAACCCCGAACCCCGAACCCCGTACCCATTTCTCCATCTTCCATTTGTGCAACAGCCTGCGGCAGGGTATAATGACACACTGGGAAAAACCGGAGGACAGGCATGGAACAGTCAGGCTCCCTGGATTTTGTCGCACTTGGCGGGCGCGGCGGCGGCAAAAAGGCTGATGCGCCTTCCATACTCGTGATATCGCCCCATCCCGATGATGATGTCATCGGCATGGGCGGCGCCATGCGCCTTTTTGCCGATGAGGGCAGGCAGGTGTTCTCCGTGTACATAACCGACGGGACTGAAGCCGGGAGCGACGCCGGCGCGGCAGGCGCCCTGCGCTGCAGGGAGGCGCTCGCGGCCCTTAAAATCGTCAGGGCGCGGGGCGCTTTTTTTCTGCATCATGCAAGCGCCTCGCTCAAAAGCGGCGCCGCAGGGAAAGCCTCCCGGCAGCTGCAGGCAATACTTGCCCTGCTGCAGCCCGCAGAGTTGTACCTGCCGTCTCCTTTTGAGCGCCACCCCACGCACCGCAGGGTAACCCGCATCGCCCTCGAGGCCGTGAGCATAAAGAAATTTCGGCAAGTACGCATCTGGGGATATTCGGTCTGGGGCGGTATATACGGCCTGCCCGGCACGAGGGCTGTTGATATATCCCGGTGCCTGCGCGTAAAAAGGAAAGCCATGCGCCGGCACGTAAGCCAGATGGCAAAAAAGCCCTATGACCGGGGCGCGCTCGGCAGAAACGCCTATGAAGGCGCCTATCTGCAGACCCATGGCGGGCCATGCCCGCAAGGGGCTGAGCTCTTTATCGATATGGCGCGGCTGCGCTCGTGGAAGTGGGCTGAGGGGCTCGCCGGCGCTATCGCCGGGGGCGGCAGGCCTGCGGCCTCGGACTAATCTTGCAAACGAGGTCAACAGGGGGCTGACATATGCGCTGCATTGCTCTGCCGGCAGCGCGGCTATTGCGCTGGCTCATTCTGCCGGTCTTTGGCACGCTGCGCGATTTTTGCAAGCTCTTTCTGGTAGCAGTCGGGGCACAGGCCGTGCGAGAACGCAACGCCCCAGTGATCCTGAAAATAGTGCTCCAGGCGCTGCCAGGACTGCGCATCGTCGCGGACTTTTTTGCACACGGCGCAAATGGGCAGGAGCCGCCGAAGCTCCGCAATGTCGCCGATGTCCTCCACCACCAGAAGGGCCAGCTGCTTTTCCAAATACCTGAACGGCGAAGCGCTGATAAGGGCGAATATTTCAACAGTTTCGGCTTCCGTGGCCAGCTCGAGCCGGGTGCGGCTCCGCACGACCCGGCTGCCCCGGAACGCCTCGGTAACGGCATTCCTGATAACGCACTCGCGGCAGAATTCGGCCCTGCCGCATCCCTGGGGCGTTTCGGCGGCATGCAGGCAGTGCAGAACATCGCCGGCGCGCTTTTGCAGAACCGCGGCGCTTTTTGCTTGCAGCAGGCATTCCGCCGCTGCATTGCACTCATGAATCCGCACGTCTTCGTCAACAACAAAGACCAGGGCGGGCAGGGCGTCAAACACGAGCCGGTAGATAGTGTCAGGGTTTTCCATTGCCTCCCTTTATTATAAAAGGGCCGAGCACGGCTTCGATATCGCTGATGATTTTCTCAAAATTTATGACGACCGAGACCCGGCTTTTGTTTTGTATTTTCCATATCTGATCAAGGGCGTAGCGGCGCTGGTCCGTGTTTGAATGGGGGACGAAGAATACCGTGAGCATGCCGTCGTGCGGGGTGTATACGCCGACATTTAAATGCCGCGAGGGATGAACGGCTGACAGTATCATTTTGATCTGCGCAATGCCGGCGCCGGAGTCGGTAAGGCATTTTGCGCATAAAATTCTGAAGATTTCTTCCTTGGTGCATTCCTGATCGGATTCTATGATGCCGGCGCTGCAATATTCATGCAGCGCCGGTCCGGTAATGTCAAAATGTTTCGTGACAACGGCTGCTTTGTACATACACGCCTTTCAGGATACAAGGTGCGGGCCTTTCAGGTTCGAGGTGCGGGGTAATGAATTTAAGCTTAAAGTTCAAAGCAATAAAGGGCTTCCCTTTTGATTTCTGGCTTTCAGCTTTGATCTTTCAGCCGACCAGGTCTTCGGCCCTCCTGCCTCAACCCTCTGACCTCCGATCTCATTTCTCTCTCGACTCGTCACTATTTACTCGTCACTCGTCACGTTTTTTTATCTCGAACCCCGAACCTAAGGGAACCTTGTAGCAGCAATTTTATTATTTCGCAATACATGCCTTTGAGCTGATGCTTTGCATACCGATCCTTTCCGGACTTCCCGATGTGCGTACTGATCTGCATTCGTTCTGCCTTTTTTATGGAATTTTCCAGCACATATGATGCAGGCGCACAACAGTCAGGAAATAGCTGTTTTCAGGACACGCTTGTGAAAAATTCGCAGGCAAGGCGCACAAATCCAAAGAACAGAGGGTGCTTTTGCGTACATCGCAGTGGTCCCGTTATGTTGCGAGCACGCAAAGGTCGAAAGAATCGTATATGTTTAATTTTGATGTGAAATTTTATCCGAATATTGCCGCAGCATATTTTTAAAAAATGATTTATATAATATAAAATAATATAATAAATAAATAATCTAAAACGTTGTTGCATTA
Source organism: Deltaproteobacteria bacterium (assembly GCA_016932595.1). GTDB lineage: Bacteria > Desulfobacterota > WTBG01 > CAIYCZ01 > CAIRTM01 > CAIWCT01. The sequence continues at coordinate 13,178 of JAFGCP010000091.1, read as the reverse complement.
CATGCGTTTTTCCATTATATTAATTTGTTCAAAAAAATTGTTTTTTAATGTAATCGGCAGGGGGCGCCTGCCGGAAAATTTTGGTTGTGCTGCTGCCTGCACATGGCATGCACGCTTTGCGTCATTATAAATAGAAAACAGAAAAATGAGGGGCGGCCTGGCCGCTGATTGTCTATATGAGTATCGCTTGCGTTTTCAGGGTACGAACGAGCAGCTCCCGCAGCACCCGATTGGTAAGGCCTTACTGGAAGGCCGGGAAATGCTATTCGGACGTGCTTTGGCTGGAGCAGGGCATGGGCCCTGCCCGGTTGCTTTGCCCCGTGGGCGCAAGATGAAAAGAATTCTGGCGCTTATTTTTGTGGTGCTGCTGCTGCCGGCAGGCGCTGCTGCGCGGGAAATTCCCGCCAGGGAGAAGGCGGCGCAGGAACGGTTGACAGAGCGGGAGGCGGTAACAGACGAAGAAAAGGCATACGAGGAAGAAGGCGGCGAGGAGCAGGTAGACCGGGATGAGGCGGCAGAGGAAGAGGCTGACAAAAAGCAGTATCAGCTTCCCGCTGAACCGCCCCCGGAAGAGCCGCCTTTTCAGCGGGAGATCCGTTTCGGCCACCTGGCCCTGATACCCAGCTTTACGCTGGAGCAGGAGCACAATGACAATATTTATTTCGCCAACGGACGCAATGACACGACCGAGCTCAAAGAGTCCGACTGGATACGCCATTTCAAGCCCGGCCTGCTGCTTGACTGGGAGCTCAACGGCCGGGGCAGCTTCAAGCTGGGGTATACGGGAGATTTCGCGCGTTATTCCAAAAATAATATAAATGACTGGCGCACGAACCGGTACCTTCTTGATCTTGACTATTTCACGCCGGGCGGCCTGATCGTTAAAATAAAAAACACGCTGATCGATGCGCAGGACCCTTACGGCAGCCTGAATGAATACGGCCTGGGCCGCAAAATAATGCGCTGGACAGACAGCTGCACCAATGCCGCGGGCTTCAAGTTCAGCGAGGATTTTAAAGTCCTCGGCTTTTACAACTTTTTTAAGCAGCGCTATGCTGACCGGGTTGATTTTGCGCAGAATTACACCTCCGGCGAGGTCGGCGCCGGCGCCGAGGTGCGGGTGGCCGACAAAACCTGGCTGTTTCTGCGCGCCCATTCGGGAAGGCAGAACTACGATACGCACCGGCGGGGAGTTACCAACTCGAATGACGCATCATTTGACTGGAAAAAATTTTCAACCGGCCTTACCTGGGATTCGGAAGCGCGGTTCGAGGGCGAGGTGAATATCGGCTACCAGTGGAACCGCTATGAAAACAGCGCCGACCGCCGCGGCCTGCCCTATGAGGACAAAGGCACCTGGGTTGCCGATACCTCGGTGCGCTTCCTGCAGTCTGACACCCGGTCTTTTGATCTGACGTTTAAGCGCGGCATGTACCAGCTGAGCTCGGGCGCGAACGGGTATTTTACGAGCACAACCATCGGCCTCGGCCTGAGTCAGCAGGCAACGCCGCGCATCCTGCTGCTTGCGGCCTGCGCCTATAGCAAAAACAACTACAGCTCACGGTATTCGGCTTTTAAGCGACGGCATGACCCGATACGCCTGGTCCAGGCATCCGCTCATTATCTGCTGTCTGACTGGCTTTCCGTGGGCATCGGGTACCAGCAGCTGACCAACGGCTCGAATATGCAGAATAATAAATACCGGGTCAACCAGCTGAGTTTTTCTTTTGACATGAATCCTTCGTTTCTCAAGCGCCGGCCGCCCCAGGGAACGCCGGCCGAACCATACCAGGGATATATGCCTCTGGATGAGTACTATCAGCAGAAAGCCGGCAGTAAAAAGCTGGAAGGCGGAAAATAAAGGGGCGGGGTTTAAGGTCGGTGACGAGTGACGAGTCGCAAAAGAAAAGAGCCCGGAGACCGGAGATCAGAGGCCGGAGGGCAGAAGGTCGTGAGTCGTGAACCGTAAATCGTAACGAGTCTGTAGGGTGCGCCGTGCGCCCCCTGCGTTTCGGTACTCGTCACGTTTTTTAACCATCGGCGCCGGGCTGTACAATGGTCAGCGCCACTATACATGCATGCCTCTGTTTGGGTTTGGATGGAGTATATCCTGTGACTCACGGGGCGGAGCTGTATCTATAATTCTGAGGTCAGAGATCGGAAATCGGAGATCAGTCGGCAGGGCAATGCAAGTCAACAACCATCTGTGTAGCGGGTGGCTTGGAATCCCTGAAAGGGGATGACAGAGAGCACAAAGTGCCAAGTTGCCTTGTGCATTCATCTCCAGAGGCGGTAATTTTATGCGCACAATAAATTCAGCAAAAGATTTGGATGTTTATAAAAATGCATATACCCTTGCGAAGTATAGCTTCCCAGAAAAAAGGGCATAAAAAATCCTCCCTAACCCTCCTTTAAAAAAGGAGGGAACCGGCTTCCCCCTTTATAGTAAAGGGGGATTGAGGGGGATTTTATGTATAGTGCTATTTTAGCCAATTTGGCCCCTTTCTTGCGGGAAGCGGCACTAAGGAATGGAAAAAAATTGGAAGTATGCTGGGTGCGATGTTAAAGAACCACTCGTTTTTTATAATTACTGACGGAGTTTGATTTTTCAGACCTCAGACCTCAGACCTCTGACTTCTGATCTCTGATTCTTTAACCGTCACGCAGTGAGGTTAACCATGGAAAAAGATCAGCTTGAAATTTTGCTTGAAGACATTCGGGGAAAGTTTGACCTGGTGCTTGAAGGCCATGATGTCCTTCGCAAGGACATCCGGGATACGCGGGAAGAACTGTGTGAAAAAATAAATCTGGTCGATTTTAAGGTGGGTGTGCTGAACCAGAAGATCGACAATGTGGAAGCTGGCCTGAGCCAGAAGATCGATGCAGTAGCCGCGGACCTTTCCGCCCACAGGCGGGATACGGAGGCTCATCCGTCGTTGTATAAGGTCAAGGACGAGGGCTGAGGACGGAAGGGCAGAGATCGGAGATCAGAGGCAGAAAAGCAGAGGTCCGTGAACCGTAAATCGTAACGAGCCCGTAGGGTGCGCAGTGTGCACCTTTATGAGGGATGCTCGGTGCGCAGTGCGCACCAACTTAAAACCTAACACTTAAATCTTAAAACTTAAAACTTAAAACTTTCCCCCATGAAACGAGATGATGCGATGAACAGATGCAAAAAAACAGCATTCTCCGCACTGTGCCTCATACTGCTGCTCGCCGTTGCCGGCTGCGGCCTGCTGGGCGGTGCGGTCGTGAAAACCATAACCCCGGAGGCCGGCGCCGATACCGTTGCAGGCTTGTCGCAGGCGGAGCGTGAAGCCCTTGCCGCTATAAAGAAGAGCTCCGGCTGCGAGGGCGAGAGCGCTGCCGCGACCGATTACCGCGTGGGCGGTAATGATGTGCTGAACATCATGGTGTATGACGAAAGAGAACTGCGCAGCCCCGGCCTGCGCGTCACCCCCGACGGATATATTTCATTTCCCCTGATCGGGAGAATCAAGGTCGCGGGCCTGACAACATCGCAAATCGAGGAGCTGATCGCGCAAAAGCTCGCCCGGGGCTACCTTGTCGATCCTCATGTGTCGGTGCAGGTGGAGGAGTTTGACAGCAGGTATTATGTTATCGGCGAGGTGAAAAGACCGGGCGCCTATCCGCTGGGAAGCAGCGACATCAGCCTTGTCGAGGGTATCGGCTTTGCCGGCGGGTTCACCAATTTTGCGGCCCGCAACAGCACGAAAATTATCCGCAACCACAACGGCCGGGAAATCGCCATTAGGGTGAAAGTCGATGATATCATGAAGGCCGGCACGCAGCTGCGCGATATCATACTTCAGCCCAATGACATCATCATCGTGCCGCAAAGCTTTTTCTAAAACCGGGTGACGAGTGACACGTGACGAGTAACGAGTTCTTAAATGACAAAGCCGCATCATAGACTTGAAGTCTGGAAAAAGGCCATTGATTTTGTAAAACATATTTATGCTGCAACTTCCGATTTTCCAGTCGAGGAAAAATTTGGCCTGATTTCTCAAATGCGAAGAGCCGCGGTTTCCATCCCCAGCAATATAAGTGAGGGAGCAGCAAGACAGAGTCGTAAAGAGTTTATCAATTTTTTATCGATAGCACAGGGTAGCGTTGCCGAGCTTGAAACTCAGTTGATTATTGCGAAGGAATTAAATTTCTTTTCAATAGAGGTTGCCGATGATTTGCTCGAAGCGCTTGAGGATATTTCTAAAATGATCATTGGTTTGCAGCGTTCCCTGAAGTTTTCAAAATGATTTTTTTGTTTTACTTATATAAATTTTGCTCGTTACTTGTTACTCGTCACTTGTCACTTGTCACATTTTGCTATTTTAGGAGCTATATATGCCAGAAAACCCACATCCCCGCACCCCCCGCGATGCAGCGAATTTTGAGGACAATATTAACTTAAACGACTACCTTCGCTTGATTATCAGACGGCGCAGGCAGATCGCGTATGTGTGGATTTTTTGCGTGGCTGTAGTCCTTCTCTACTGTATTGTTTCAACTTCTAAATATGAGGCAGTATCGGTTATTATCCTTGATCAAGATGCTGCAGCACCAACGGGCCTTGCCAATGTTATGGGGGGTATGCCTCTGATGGCTATGATGACAGGTGCTATCAGTAATGAAGACTATCAGACCGCCATTGAAACGCTTGAAAGCAGGTCGGTTACCTGGAGTGTTATTCAGCGCCTGAAACTTGAAGACAATAAAGACTTTTTTTCAAAAACAAGCGTACTAGTCAGGCTTTTCAAGAATTATGATGAAGACCCTGCGGCGCTCAAGAACGATATGATCAAAGTCTTTGAAAAAAATCTTCGTATTGATCGGCTTAAGAGTTCTCAGTGCATAAAAATTTGCTACTTGTCAAAAAACCCCGAGCTTGCCGCTGCTATCGTCAACACGATTATCGAAGCATACCGCGATCATGCGTATGCCATGAAAATCGACTCGATCCGGTACTCGAATGACTGGCTTAAAGCCAATCTGGAGCAGGAGCGCACAAAGCTGGCGACCGCGGAGCAGGCCCTTCTGGCCTATCAGGAGAAAAACAATATTCTGCTGGATTTATCAAAAGACGCCGAGAACACGAACATGGCGATGAAAAAGCTGTCGGAGCTGAGCGTGCTTGGGGTCATGGCCGGCGGCGAGCGCGTCGAGGCGGAAACCCGCTACCGCCAGGCTGCAGCCGTTGCCGACAGGCCTGAAAAGCTCGACTCCGTACCCGAGATTCAGGAAAGCGCGCTGATAACCGGCATAAAGACCATGGAAGCCGAGCTGCTGCAGCGCCGCTCCGAGCTGTCGAAAAAATACGGCCCCCTGCACCCGCAGATGAAAGCCGTTGAGGCGGAGCTGAAAACCATGCGGGCCAAAAAGGAGCAGGAGATTAAGCGCGTGATCAGCGCTCTTGAAAACGCCTACCTTGCAAAGCTTGCCAAGGAAAAGACGGTTCAGGATGAGCTTGATGCGCTTAAGGCGGAATTTTTCAGGCAGGGTAAGAATGCCCCTGAGTTTACACGGCTCTATGTCGATGCTGCTGCTGCCAGAGCTACATATGGTATTCTTCTCAGACAGCTTAAGGAATCCGAATCAAAGGAGGAATTCAAAGTTCCTAATTTTCGTGTTATTGACAAGGCGGAGCCGCCGACCGAGGTGGCCATACCCAAGTCTTTAAAATATATGGTTTTAGCTATTATAGTTGGGCTGGTTGTGGGGATAATTTGGGCTTTTATTCTGGAACGTGTTGTAGGTGCAGTAAATGACCCTGACGATATCGCGCAAGTGTCTCAGCTGCCATTTCTCGGCTCAGTGCCTGACATGGCGAAGCCGGGGCGCACCGGCGCCGGGCGAGCGCCTGCTGCGGCGATGGCAGTCGCCCGGTCGCCACGGTCGAGCATGGCAGAGGCTTATCGCCGCATTCGAGCCAATATACTGCTTTCCAGATCTGATACCGGGCCGGGGATCATTATGGTATCGGGCGTTCATGCCGGCGCGGGTGCGACAACAGCGGCCTGCAATATCGCCGCTGTGCTGGCGCAGTACGGCTGCCGGGTGGCCCTTGTGGACGCCAATCTGCAGCAGCCGCAGCTTCACAGTCTTTTTAACATCAGGAACGATGCGGGCCTGACCGATCTGCTGGTCGGCGCGCGGGGCATCACCGATGTGGCTTCTGAAACTGATATTCCCGGCCTGCAGCTCATTTCTGCAGGCTCCGTGCCGCCCAACCCCTCCGAGATGCTCAGCTCTCCCAAAATGAAAGCTGTCGTTGTACAGCTCCGGCAGCATTTTGACAAAATTATTATCGATGCCCCTGCCTCGTCTGATTTTGCAGACACTCTGGTTGCAGCAGGCTATACCGACGGCGCTGTTCTTGTGGTTCGAAGCGGCGTAACAACCCGAAACAGCCTTACGGGTGTTGTGGATGGTTTTCAAAAAGCCGGGGTGCATTTGTACGGTGCTGTGCTTAACGCCGTTGATATTAATGTCAGCAATTTTAGCCTTAAGAACCTGCGATTGACTCGCAGATTTCCCTTTATCACCTGGACAGTATAGGACGGAGTAAGGATGGGCGCGATAAAGTCTCATTGCATAATCCAGTATAACCCATAATCTTATACCCATATTATTCATGAATCGTAAAATCGCTGTTGTCGGACTTGGATATGTAGGGCTGCCTCTTGCGGTGGCCTTCGGTAAAAAAACATCTATCATCGGGTTTGATGTCAAAAGCTCGCGTATTGCCGAACTTAAGGCTGGGCTCGATCGAACCGGAGAGGTTTCAGACGAGGACCTCGCTTCAACTAGTATCGACTATACTAGTGATGCCGCCCGACTGCAGGAAACGGACTTTATTATCATCGCCGTTCCTACCCCCATTGACAAGGCACATCGTCCAGACCTGACCCCACTTGTGAAAGCCAGTATGACGGTCGGTCAAAATCTGACCTCAGGGGCGATTGTGGTGTATGAGTCAACCGTATACCCCGGCGCCACGGAGGAAGACTGCGTGCCCGTTCTCGAGCGAGAGTCGGGCCTGGTCTGCGGAAAGGATTTTTTTGTAGGGTACTCCCCTGAGCGCATCAATCCCGGCGATAAGGTGCATCGGCTCGAGACGGTTACAAAAATCGTTTCAGGCCAAACCACCGAAGTGCTTGATGTTGTCGCGGAAGTATACGGCATGGTTGTCACCGCAGGCGTTCATCGGGCAGCATCAATTAAAGTCGCCGAGGCCGCTAAGGTTATAGAAAATACTCAGCGCGACCTCAATATTGCATTGGTCAATGAGCTTTCCATGATCTTTGGCCTCATGGGCATTGATACCCTTGATGTGCTTGAGGCCGCTGGCACCAAGTGGAACTTTTTGCCCTTCAGGCCCGGCCTTGTCGGCGGGCATTGCATTGGCGTTGATCCATACTATCTCACACACAAGGCCGAAGAGATCGGCTATCATCCGCAGGTGATCCTTGCCGGTCGCCGCATCAATGACGGCATGGCCCAGTATGTGGTGGCGCAGGTTTTAAAAATGCTCATTCATGCCGGCACCTGCACGAAAGAGGCGCGGGTCGGCATTCTGGGACTGACCTTCAAGGAAGACTGCCCGGATCTGCGTAATTCAAAGGTTTTTGACATCGTGAGCGGGCTTAAGGAGTATGGCCTCAGGGTTTTGGCCTGTGATCCGGTTGCGGATTTCGATGAAATTTGCGCCAGGGCAAACGGGGTTACCCTGTCGGCAGAAGCCGACCTACAGGCCCTTGACGCCGTCATTGTGGCTGTTGCGCATCGGCAGTTTAAGGATGCGGGAGCGAAAAAAATTGCCGCCATGGTGAAACCCGGCGGCGTTATTGCCGACCTTAAGGGGGTGTTTGCAAAAGAGGATTTCCCTGGCGCTTCCTACTGGCGGCTGTGAGCAGGCGAAGTTTTAAGTAGTTAAGGGTCAAGTAGTTAAGCCGGGTTTTGCTTAAAACCTAAGTTGCTTTTCACCTGTCACTTTTTTCTAGCGATTCCCATAGCTTATAACTCATAATCTGGAACCCCTACAATCATGTCCAATTATCTTGTAACCGGCGGGGCCGGCTTTATCGGCTCAAATATTGTAGAAGAACTTATCAAACTCGGGCATAGCGTACGCGTGCTGGATAATTTTGCTACTGGTAAGCGAAAGAATTTGGCGGCATTTATTGACAAAATCGAGCTAATCGATGGCGATTTGCGCGATGAGGAAGTCTGCCATCGCGCTGTGCGCGATATGGATTATGTGCTGCATCAAGGTGCCATGGCAAGCGTACCACGTTCTTTGGCGGACCCGGTCATGACCAGCGATGTAAACATCATGGGTACCATAAAACTACTTACGGCTGCAGCCGGTGTTCGGGTGCGCCGTTTCGTATATGCCGCTTCCTCATCTGCCTATGGCGATCAACCTGTTCCGGTAAAAAGCGAGGGGCTGCTGCCCATGCCACTTTCTCCGTATGCTGCTGCGAAGCTTTCCGGTGAATATTTTTGTAAGGCTTATAGTCGCTCGATGGGGCTTGAGGCTGTGGGACTGCGCTATTTCAATGTATTCGGGCCGCGGCAGGATCCTAAAAGTCAGTACAGCGCCGTGATCCCGCTTTTTGTAACAGCCGTAATCGAAGGCCGTCGGCCAACGATTTACGGCGATGGCCTTCAGACCCGCGATTTTACCTATGTTGCAAACAATGTACAGGCAAATATTCTTGCCGCCACAACCGATAGGCCGGTGGCGGGTAAAATTATCAATATCGCCTGCGGCACGTCCTTTTCGCTTCATGATTTGCTGAAAGCCATTAATTTGTCACTCGATAAAAACATTGACCCGGTCTTTGCCCCCGCGCGCAAAGGTGATGTAAAGCATTCGCTTGCGGATATCTCTCTTGCCCGTGAGTTGTTGGGCTATGAGGTTGGCGTCGATTTCAACGAGGGCATCCGACGCACTGTTGATTGGTATGTGAAAAATCTACCAGCATTGCAATCATCAGGCAACCGAGTGCAATAAAAGCCATTACCTTTCCTTTATCCAAATAGAAAAACTTCTGATTGCCACGGCTAGGTTCTTACAGTGTGCAAATAATACGGCTTGGATGACAGCAGTTTTTTTACTTTATCTGATTATCTCCGTCGTATACACAGATTTCAGCCATCGTCATATATGGCAGGATGCCTGAGGATGATTTAGGTTTTAAGTTGTATTTGTAGGTATATTTATGCGGCAATCAAATCGAATTCTTTCAAATGCAGCCATAATGTGGATGGCCCAATTTTTTCAAATTTTTCCACAGGTTGTTCTCGTACCCTATTTGATCCGTAAGATCGGAGAGGAGGGTTATGGTGTCTATGCGCTTATATGGGCATTGATACTATCGATCGACCAGTTAGAGAAATCGTCGCAGTCGGGAGTTGTGAAATATAGCGCTGCTTTTCTTATTCAAGGTTTATCACATGAGGTTAATAAGGTCGTCAGTACAAGTTTTATTTATTCAATATTTCTTGGGATTCTTGCATGCATAGGCGTTATAATGGTTGCACCGCATTACAAAGATTCTACCGGCCAAGTTTACTTCTCTTTGATAGTGGTAGGCATTATGATTTTGCTTATAACTCCCTTGACACCTTATATTGCAGTGATTCAGTCGCAGCAGCGATATTACGTGAACGCAATTGCGGATACCGCATACAAATATATTAGTCTTTTTGTGATTATGTTGTGGTTTAACATTGCAGTGCCATCGGTTAACGCGGTGATACTTATTACTGCATGTGCGCTATTTTGCGCCAGACTTGCACAGGTGCCGATCGCCTATAGATTTGTGCCTGGTCTGCGCAATTCTCCTCGATTTTACGACCTGACCCGTTTTCGTCAGATTGCTTCCTTTGGTCTGGCCATGGTTCTGGTTTCTGCATGTACTGCCATGAATACCACAGGCGTTCGCTGGCTGATGGACATGCTGGTTTCAACCAGATTTGTCGCACACCTTGCGATTATGCTTATGCCTGCAATGCTTCTTTCTCAGGCAATTGAGGCCGCCACTATTACGGTCATGCCAGCAACAAGTGCCTATGAAGCGACAGGAAATCAACGGATGCTTCAGGAACTGCTATTGAGGGGGATGCGTTATACCACTATTTTAGGTCTTGCTGGTCTATTAGCTGCAGTAATTTTAGTGAAATATGTGCTCAATCTTTGGGTCGGCCCTGAGTATGAGTTTCTTGCCCCATTTGTGCTGGTGCTTTTTGCCTTTCGGTCGTTTATGCTAAGCACATCAACGGCCCATCATATGCTCAGGGGGTTGGGGCAGCTGGGGTCAGTCATGTTTATTTATGTGACCGGCCTTGTTATTGTGCCCATCGGAACAATATTTGCCATGTTTAAAGGCGGGGTGGACCCATACATTGCAGTTACAGCGGGCCTAAGCATTGGATATGTGGTGTATGGATGTCTGCAAATAGGTTTTTGCACGAGAACGGTTGGTGCTAATCTAGGTTATGTATTGTTGCACGCTTATGCGCAATCCTTCTCTTGTGCGGCAGTCGTTTTCTTTTTATCGCATATCGCCGTAACCTTTTGTGGATTTAATAATTTATTTGTGCACATCGCAATTTCAGTCGTTAGCATTATACTATTTTTGACGAGCTTTTATTGTTTTTGCGCTACATCAGCAGAACGTCGACAGGTTGAGGAGCTGTTTCAATTAGCTGTTTACAAAATATCGGTTATTGTTGGGATGAAGTCAGTGCATCAATAAGAAAGGATTACAGGCTCAATGGATGTTTGTATAGTCGTTATAGCTGTGCGACATCTTAAAAACGCAAAGGGTATATGCAGTTTTTGAACAGAATAAACGGTCTTAAGGCGGAATGCCTGATTGACAGTTTGTTAGAAGATACAGGAATGATACGCATTGTTATGCTCGAAATGAAAAATAATATAGCAATAGTTCTTTATTTTGTTATGCTGATAAATGCTTTAGCCTCGACCTGTACTGCCAGCCAGGTTAACTTAATTCAAAATAATGCATTTGAAGCCATCGGTGATACTGCAAGGGGGGCTTCACTCTGGATACTATTTGGGCGGCGTAGTCTGCGCAATGACTATGTGTCGATAGTTAGCGATTGCTTTAACGGCAGTTGTCTTAAAATTGCTACCAATAAAAACAATAAACCATGGGCTATGCAAAAAATTCCGGTTGTTGAAGATGCTGAGTATGAAGTTTCAACTGATTTAAAGATTGCAAAATTGGCAGGCGGTTCAGCGGTATTTAAGATTGAGTTCTATAAGGAAAGAAAAAACCTTGGCTGTGAACAGACGTTGGTGCTCAGCTCTGCGCCGCATGATTGGAAAAAAATATCTAAACTTGTGCGTACCTTAAAAGGTGCAAATTTTATGTGCCTATATTTGAGGATTACAGGCAAAGGAGTAAGCTATTGGGATAATGTTTCGTGTGCTATGGTTGCTAATCCGCCTATTGTCTGTTCTGAGACAGATAATATTTTTTATTACTCTAATTGGCAGAAGGGTTTATTTACCCTTGCAGAAAATAGAAAGCATCCTTCGCTTCAAGGCAGTAAGTATACAGTAAGCATAATAAATAAAAGCGGTGCTGTACTTAAGTCTGAAAGCGGCATATTCCGGGACCTTTACACCCTTGAATTTGACATTGCTATGCTTAAAAATATCGGTGAGGCATACACAATAGAATATTCGCTGGTCCGCAAGGGCATAACTTTTGCAAAGGGCAGCAATAAAGTTTATCGATACAATCGGCCAACATACATCGGGGATGACAATACCTTTGAAATTAACGGAAAAAATTTTTTTCCTGTAATTGGGTATCATGTTCAGCCTTCGGACTATGATTATTGCTTAAAGGCTGGAATAAACGTGATTCAGTATTTTCCCAAAAATTACGATGATAGTAAAATTTTTCAAAGTTTGGATGAAATGCAACGTAGGGGGCTTATGGCCTTTGTTGTGCTGTACGATGGGCAGACGGCGGCCCGTCAAGAGTACTTAGTTAATTTAGTTAAAAAGCATCCGGCCGTTTTTGGTTATATGCTCTATGACGAACCTGTGCTGAACGGGGCAAACCTTGATAAAATAAGGGACACCTACAGAATTGTCAGGAACAATGACGACGTACATCCGACATATATAGTAGAAGGACAAACAGCGTCATCACGCTACGGCGAGATTGCAAAATACTCTGATATATTTGCTGTTGACCCTTATCCGGGCTGTAAGAGTGTTGCAATGTATAATACTGAAAAGCATATTGCGCTTGCCAAAAAAGCTACGAATAACAAAAAGCCTGTTGTGTGCATAAACGAAATTATGACTAAGTCATGGCACCCATCATCTGATGATATCAGAAATATGAATTATCAGGCCTTTTTTGCAGGAGCAAGCGGGATTGGTTATTATGATGTGAGGGATTATTATGGCTACAATAACGGCAAGTATGATCATATGTGGCAAAGAGAAAGCTATAAAGGTATTATGGATTTTGCTCGCTGCGAACAATCTTTGGCGTATCGAGCATTTGTTTTGAATAAATTTAAAATAGTGGCACTGAATATGGTCGGTCGTATGTGGTACAAATGTTTTGATGCCGGCGACGGAATATATTGTGTGGTAATTAATAAATCCTCTTCGGTGCAAAAAACAAAAATTAATCTAATGCTTGATAATAATATGCATGTGAATGTCATAAACGGCACAAAGCCTAAAAATATTAGCCGCAATGGTAATTATGTGTGCGTGACACTTAATGGGGGTGAAGCAGCAGCTTTTATGTTAACTGCCCATTCACGCCTGGAACAGCTTGCCGCCAGAATTAAAGCCGATGAGTTTTTTTACCTTGGTGGAAAGTCAAGCGCTATGAATAAGAGGGCAGGCCGCTGAAAAGAAATGTGCGGTTACCCTCGCAAGGCAAGATGTGTATTACTTATCCGTTGCTGTATAAAATTGATGACCTTTAGTTTTGATGCATATAACGCACATTTTATGCTTCTTATATTATAGCTTTAAAAATATTATTTATTAAAGGGTTTAAATGGTAAAAGCATTTATATTTTGGATTGCATCAATTTTATTATATTATTTTGCGCCTGATTATTTTTCTTATAAATATTGTATTTAT
>JAFGCP010000090.1 GCA_016932595.1 Deltaproteobacteria bacterium | reverse complement strand
CACTCACCAAAAGCTCACCTGTGCGTATATGGCTATACTATTTTGAAAAATGCTCTAGAATCCAGAAGTTGGAAGTCAGAAGTCTGAATCCGGAAGACGGAAGACAAGAGCCGGAAATCAGGAGCCGGGGGTTAGGGAACAGGGTTCAGGGTAGGGGCGCGGCGCCCGCGCCCAAAAAAAGACAACAGAAGTGTAAACATGAAAAATCAGATGCCGAAAATTTTTAAAAAATTATTGAGATGCATATTCACCCTGCTGCTGCTTTTCCTGATCGTTTCGATCGCAGGGGTGCTGCTGCTGAGGTTTGTTAACCCGCCCTGCACGCCCCTGATGCTCTGGCGCTGGGCAGCGGGCGAGGGTATGAGGCATGAGTGGCGCGATCTGAGCGGCATGGCGCCGGCGCTGCAGCAGGCCGTGATGGCGGCCGAGGACCAGCGGTTCCCCGACCATTGCGGTTTTGACTGGGACCAGATCAGCCGGGCCATGAAGGAGAACCTGAAGCGAAAGCGGCCCCGGGGAGCAAGCACCATAACCATGCAGACGTCGCGCAACCTGTTTCTGTGGCAGGGCGGCGGCCTTGCGCGCAAGGGGCTCGAGGCATACTTCACGCTGCTGCTTGAGCTTTTCTGGCCCAAGGCGCGCATCATTGAGGTGTACTTGAATATTGCCGAATGGGGCGCCGGGATATTCGGCGCGGAAACCGCCAGCCGCGCATACTTTAACCGGCCGGCATCAAAACTCACGGCGCAGCAGGCGGCTCTGCTTGCCGCGGTTCTTCCCAACCCGCGGCACTGGTCACCGGCAAAACCAGGCAGCTATGTTGTTCGCCGCGCCGCTGATATCGCCGCCGACATGCGCGCCTTTGCACCGTTTAAGAAAAAAACATATCCGTCAAAAGGAAACAGGGGAAGCACTACAACACAATAGATGGTCGCAATCATCCGGCCAAAGTGCGGGGTGATTGATGACAGGCTCGCGAAAGGAATTCAAATCTTCATATCCCGGAAAATGCGTATATGATGTGCGCCGCCATACCCCCGTCCGGCTGCTGATCTGATTTCGATTATGCGTTTGGAAGAAAATAGTTTCAATTCTCTACCCATTTCAGGCGCACCATGTCGTTCTCCGTCGCCGGTTTCGCCCCCGCTGCAATGTGTAACAACAGCGGCATGCATTTCAGCAGCGCACAAAGCATTCATTGATCCCCCTCCCGGCCTGCCTTCAATATTCTTTTGATGCGCCGCAATCATTATGGGTAATCTGTTTTTATGCTTTTGTTAAGCCTGTAATAATGCGATAATATACTGTAAAGAGCCTGCGCGTGCAGATTGTTCAAGGATGCGCCGATCCGGGTGCATGCCGTGCCGGGCAAACCCGAACTGAGTTCTGCAACCAGACAGCATTGACGTCAGTTGTATGTATGCTTAAAAAATCGCTTATCATCATCACCAATCTGGTCGCCCGGGGGAAATGGGCATCTCTGTATCGGGTATTGTTTGTGCTGCTGTTTGTTTTCCCGGGCCTGCTTTTGGTCTTCTTCAGCTACACCAGGTTGTATAGCGAATCCACGGCATCCATACTTGCGGAGAAGAGATTGCTGGCTCTTCTTGCGTCAAACAGCGTTCATGACCGCCTGAATGCTATCGTTGATTTAGGGATATCGTTTGCCACCAGGCCCAGGGTCGTGGAAGAAATAGAAAAAGGGAACTGGGCGGAAGCCAGGCAGGTGCTGGACAGCGTGCCGGCCACATTTCCGTTTATCGACCGGCTTGTTTTATATGATCCTGACGCCATCATCAAAGCCGATATCCCCTACGATCCTGAAGTAATGGGGCAAAGCCGGGCTGACAAGGGCTGGTATGCGGGCATCAGAAAGAACTGGCAGCCCTATGTCTCGGACATTTATAAACGCGCCGCAAAGCCGCAGCAAAATGTTATAGCTGTCGTTTTTCCGATACGAAAGGCTTTTGCGGCAGCAGCGCCACTTGCCTCTCCATCCGAAAAAGAGGGAAGGGTGATCGGCATTCTGCAAGTGCAGCTCAAGCTGGAAATTTTTCAGGAATGGATACGAAGAACCAATGTCGGCCCGGGCGGTTTTATGTATATTGTGGACCAGCGCGGCCGCATCGTCGCTCATCCCTCGATCGACAATCAGAAGGTGAGCATTGATTTTTCCGCCGTGCCGGTCGTTCAAAAAGTGCTGCAGGGCAAGGGCGGCGCGGAATTTAATTATAATCCTGTTGAAAAAGAAGAGCGGTTTGCCGTTTACGCACCCGTAAAGCGGCACGGATGGGGCGTTGTTATGACGCAGCCTGCCCGAGATGCTTTTCGTGAAAGAAACAAAGAGCTGCTGCCTTTGTTGATTATCTACCTGCTCTTTGTTGCCTTAACGATGGTCACGGCTTTCTTTATACTCTATGCCATGATCGCCGGCAGACAGTCACGGGAAGCCTCGCGGCAGCTTGCCGCCATCGTTGCATCTTCGGCCGACGCCATCATCGGCAAAGACCGCGACGGCATGATTGTGAGCTGGAATGCCGGGGCAGAGCAGATGTACGGCTATGCCAGCCGGGAGGCGATCGGAAAATCCATATTCATGCTGGCTGTCGACGACCTCTCCGCGGAGGAAATGGCCCAGTGGTTACAGCGCCTGAACAGCGGCGAAAAAATCGAGAACTATGAGACCCTGCGCAGGAAAAAGGACGGCGGCGTCATACATGTCGCCCTGACCATATCGCCCATAAAAAATGAGCTCGGGCAGATTGAGGGCTCTTCGACCATTGCGCGCGATATCACCAGCCGCAAGCTTGCTGAAAAGGAGCGCGAGGAGCTGCTCGCGAGCCTGCAGGATGCCCTGGCAAATGTCAAGACGCTGCATGGCATGCTGCCCATTTGTTCTGCATGCAATAAAATCAGAAATGACGAGGGCTACTGGGAGCGGATTGAAACCTATATCCGCGAGCGCTCAGATGCGGAATTCACGCATGGCATTTGCCCGGACTGCGCAAAAAAGCTCTATCCGCAGTTTTACAAGAAATAGGCGGCCGGTTGCAAACCCGCCGCTGTTTGTGATAAAAAAAGCGGGTTGCTGCATCGGCGCATGAACACATGGGTCGCTGCACACATCACCGTAACGGCTGAGCGCTCGACACTGCGCGCCAACCGGCTTAAAGAGGTTCAGCATGGACAACAGCACGGATCAAAGACAGTATATTCGCTATCCCCTTGGCCTCGAGGCCACAGCCGTCGTTGGCAATAATGCCCCGATTGAAAGGTGCCTGGTGCATACCATCAGCCATAGCGGCGCCTCCATGAATCTGCTTGTGCGGGAAGAAATCGTTGCCGGACAGAATATCATGCTCGGCATCGCGTTCCCTGAACGCAAGCCTCCCCTGAATGTTATCGTTAAGCTGAAATGGGTTGACATGATTCAGGATGATGATCAGTTTAACGCCGCAGCAGGGGGCGTCATTGTATTTGTTAAAGAAGAAGACAGGAAAATGCTGCTGGATTATGCCTTCAAGCAGGTCCTGGCGGCGGAAAAAACCCACGACCGCTAAACTTTACGCATCAGAAGCACGCTGCAGGCCGGGCGCGCGCACTACCTGAAAGGCATATACCATGACCATACGGATGCGCATATTTTCCGATTATATATGACCCTTCTGCTATATCGGCAAGGGCATTGTCGACGAGCTGAAAAAAGAATTTCCCATCGAGGATGAATGGCTTCCCTTTGAGATTCATCCCGAGACGCCGCCTGAAGGCGTGCTGCTGACCGTGAGCCTCCCCCATATCGACTGGGACGGCATGTACCGGGGCCTTAGAAAATCCGGCGAGCGCTTCGGCATACAATTCGGCAATGTGCAGCTTCTGTCAAACGCCCGCATGTCGCTTGCGGCAGGAGAGTTCGCCCGCGACTGCGGCGGATTCGAGGCCTACCATGAGGCCATATTCAAAAGCTATTTCACGCAGACCCGCGACATCGGCGCCTGGGAGGCTGTGCGGGAGGCCGCAGAGGCCGCAGGGCTCGACACGGCGGAGCTGAAAAAAGCCCTTGATGACGGCCGCTATCTGCAGCGGCTGTCGGCCGTGACTGACGAGGCGCATCAAAGCGGCATCAACAGCGCGCCCACTTTCCTCATCGATGACCAGTATGCCATTGTGGGCGCGCAGCCCCTTGAGACATTCCGGGACGCGCTTGTACGAATCAGCAGCAAGAATGGTTAAATTCTGTCGCCATGCCGGATATCCAGCAGAGCTTTAGCACATCACCCGCGCAGAACGAATCGGTTTTGCAGCAAACCGGCCGCTCGTTCAGGGAGCTGCTTGCGGGCCTCTGGAACCTGACGAAATTCAAGCAGACGCTGCTGCTGCTGGTAACCGGCGCCTGCGGCTATATCATATCCCGGCCCCACAGCATCAACTGGAATGAACTGGGCCTGGGCATGCTTGCCCTGTATGCCGCGGTGAGCGGCTGCACGGTTCTCAATATGGTTTTTGACAGCGATATGGATGCGGGCATGGCGCGCACGGCACAGCGGCCCCT
>JAFGCP010000089.1 GCA_016932595.1 Deltaproteobacteria bacterium | reverse complement strand
CCGCGGTACACCGCGGGCGGCCGCGTGGTTGATGCATAAAAATCAGCCGGCACGACAGACCCGAGACCGCGCACCAGCTGCTCCTCGCCGATTGGGGCGACGCAATTGGTGGGCGGGTTCATGATTTTTGTTTGTGCAATGCCTTCCATGAGCTTTACAAGTTCGGCATGGCCTATGCGCGAAACCGAAGCGCTGGCTTTAAGCCCTGCTGCGGCGCAGATATCTTCTGCCACCTTTTTTGATACGCGGGAAAATTCGTTCTGCAAAAAGCCTGCGAGATTGCGTGCCCGCGTGTCTTTCATCATGGCCTGCATAACCCCCAGCTCAACACCCAGCGGATGGGGCTTTATCTCCTGCGTATGGGCTGGCGGCTCATCGGTTGAGCGGTCATAGGTGATGGTCTCCCCTCCCGGTTCCAGATAGGTGATCTGCACATGGGGGTTTGCGATGGCGGTCTGGCGCAGGTATTCATCCACCGACTGGCGGCCCTGCATATGTTTGCCCTCAAGCTCGATGGCAACCTTTGTGCCGTGGTCGGCATCCCACTCGATTTCCGTATCGCTCACGATTTCGGGCTTGTTCTTCTTGGTGTCGATCTGCAGCCTGAAGTGATGCGCGGGTTTGCCTTTGCCTGTGCGGCTGATGATCTCGACGGGCTTGCCCGTGGTGAGCATGCCGTACATGCCGGCAGCGCTGATGCCGATGCCCTGCTGGCCGCGGCTCATCTTGAGGCGGTGGAATTTTGAACCATAGAGCAGCTTGCCGAAAATGTTCGGGATCTGCTTCTTCATAATGCCCGGCCCATTGTCCTGCACGCTTATGATATACCGGTCTTTGCCTATATTCTGAACCGCAACAATGATGGCGGGCAGTATGCCCGCCTCTTCGCAGGCATCAAGCGAATTGTCGACCGCCTCTTTGATGGCCGTGAGCAGGGCTTTGCGGGGGCTGTCAAAACCCAGCAAATGCCGGTTCTTGGCAAAAAACTCAGACACGGAAATCTCGCGCTGCTGAGCTGCCATGGATTCCGCTGTTGCATGCACATGCTTGCGCTGCCGCGGCTTACGCGCTGCCGCGGCTGTTTCTTCTTCCTGGTGCTTTAGTGCCAGTGCTTTCTGTGCCATGGGAACCGTCTTTCTGTTGATTGCAAAAAGGATTTACCGAAATTGACCGGTATTGTGCATAAACTTTTAAAGGAATATAAAAAAATACGGGAGGCTTGTCAAAGCATTATGGCGAGATAGCTATGGAATACTAACTTTTCAGTGGAGAACAGGCACAAAACTTCATTAACCGGCTCAGCTGCGCCGGCATAACTCCTTAAAAATCAAGCCCTGCCTTTTGCCGCGAGAAAGCCGTGGACGTTTACCTTTTTTATCTTCCCTTACCCCACCTTCTCGAACTGGTCTTTGCCTGCGCCGCACAAGGGGCAGACCCATGAGTCGGGAAGATTTTCAAAGGCCGTGCCCGGTGCAATGCCATTATCCGGGTCGCCTTTTGCCGGGTCGTACTCATAGCCGCAAATAATGCATGTCCATTTCTGCATTGTCTTTTCCTCCTTGTGACACGTGTTGGTCGTTCCGGTGCGAGATGTTTTCTAGCCTGACTATAATGAACAATATGTTCCTTGTCAATCTCCGCCGCCACGGACAGGGATTAGTCTTTTCCAGCGCACGACCCGAATCTGGTAGCGCTTCTTTTTTTCCAACGGGAAGTCAAACACTATTTCGGCTGCCCCATCGCGCCAGACAATTGAAGAATATTTTAGGGGTCATATCGTTATAGTGACAGTGCACAAATAACGATTTGACCCCTGTTTTTAACTTATCTTGTTTCAATCATGGGCAACAAAAAGTCGACAAACGCTTTTGCTTTCCGCTGAATACATCCATTATCTTCCATCATGCCATCAAACACAGGGACCAGGCCATAATAGAGCCGTATGGCCATCCGGCCGGCAGCTGTTGTAGCCAGCACCTCGTCGCGAAAGCGGTAGAGCTGCTTGATCTCTGCTGAATCCTCACCGTACATTTTCGCAAGGGGGCATGTTTTCCCAACGAGTATGGTCACCGTGGCAGGCGCGCTGACACTGGCGCCGTCAGTTGCCGTATAGGTGAAGCTGTCCGCACCCTTGAAGCCCTTGTCCGGAATATAGGTAAACGACCCGTCAGCCTGCAGCGTCAGCTCGCCATGCGCGGGCTCGGTTACAACCGCTGCCGTCAGATTATCGCTGTCTGCGGCGGTGTCATTGTCAAGAACGCCGGGCGCGGCAATGGTGAGCGCTTTATTTTTGCGCAGTGCATAGACGTCTGACCGGGCAAGGGGTGCAGTGTTTGTACTTTGGCTGCCCGTGGCCGGGTTTGCCGTCAGGTAATTCGGCGCCTCTGACTGAGAACTCTTGAAAGCATAAACCGCAACATGGTAGGTGGCGCCGGGCGCAAGACCGGTAACGGAAACAGAACTGCCGGTGCCGCTGTAGACCGCAAAGGTATCCGCGCCGGGCTCTGAGCCCGATCCGAATGCGGCATTTGCCGTATAGGCTGTGCCGTCGACCGGTTCGGCAGAAACCGCGCTGCCTTCCCGTATCAGCACGAGGCTGCCGGCGCCGCTGGCCGGTGTCCAGCCCACGGTCATGGCGGCGGATGAAACACCGGTAAAGGTTACCGCGCTTGCCTGCTGTGCCGGCTCATCAGCCACTACTGTGAAAATATAGGCTGCGCCCTGGTCTTCTTGTGCGGAAATATCCGCTTTATAAGCCCCAACGACTACCGAATCGGCGCTCAGGGCAACGGTTTTTCCAAAATAATCCTCGAGCTGTCCGTCTGCGGCAGTAAGCTTTGCGGTCTCAGAGGGGTTGCCCGACCAGCCCGCGGCAGGCTTCATAAACACATAGGCTGCGCCCCTGGCCTGGCCGCTGATGGCGGCATAATGGGCCCCGACCACCACGGCATCGCCATTGACCGCAACGCTTGAGCCGAGCCTGTCGTTTGCCGCTCCATCCGAAGCGATAAGTTTTGCATTCTCTGTCGCGTGATCCCAGCCGGATGAAGGCCGGACAAACACATAGGCTGAGCCCTGCTTGGCTTTTGCGCCGATAGTGGCCTGGTCTGCCCCGACAACTACGATATCGCCGTCCACGGCAACGGACACGCCGAAATAATCATTTTCCGCACGATCGGATGACGACAATTGTTTGCCGGTTGCAGCATACCAGCCATCAAGGGGTTTTTCAAAAACATAGGCAAGCCCGGATGCTGAAATTGGCATACTCGTATCGCGTGAAGCACCTGCCACAAGTGTATCGCCGCTTATGGCTACGGCTGTACCGAAACGATCCCCCGCGTTGCCGTAGGGAGATACAAGCCGTTCGCCAACGACAGTGCCGGCCCAACCGCCGGAGGGCTTTTCAAAAACATAAATAGCTCCCTCTGCGCTTTGATACCCATAGGCCCCGACAACGATCGTATCGCCGCTTACGGCAACGCTATAGCCAAAACAATCATCCGCTGCGCCGGTTGCCGCAATGAGCTTTACAACATATGACGATGTCGTAGCCCAGCCGCTTGCGGGTTTTGTAAACACATAGGCTGAGCCTTGATTCGCTTTCGCGCTAATGTCATCATAGGGCGCTCCCACCACCACCGTATCGCCGCTCACGGCAACGGATATGCCGAAACCATCACCTGCCGCGCCCTCAGAGGTCGTCAGCCTGGCAGCATATGACGCTGCCGCAGCCCACCCGCTCTCGGGCTTTGTAAACACATAGGCTGCGCCCAGGTCTGCATTTGCAGAATAGGCCCCGATCACCACCGTGTCGCCTCTCATCGCAACGGAATAGCCGAAACAATCGTATGCCGCGCCTTCTGAGGCCGTGAGCTTGGCCTGTTGTATGACCGGATCGATATACACAGGATAGTTGAGGCCCCTGTCATCAGCGCAAATATGCAGCATGCCGCCCCGCGCCTCAAGCCATGCCGGCGCCTCCTGGCCATTGACGTCACGAACCAGAAGACCGCTGTACCGATACAAAGCCGTGCCGTCGGCTCTCGTGAGCAAAACACCCCGGCCATCTTCCTCAACCCTGCCGGCAAGCGCGCCGTCTATGGCCATGGCTATTCTCAGCACGCCGCTGCATGCCTGCGGAGGTTGCGCAACCGTGAATCCCTGCTGCAAGCCCAGCGGGCCATTTATATACCATTCGCTCACAAAACCGCGACTGCTGGCAACTATATTCCCATAAGACTGTGGTACAGCCTCCGGCAGGAACATAAGTTCATCACCCTGGCCCCAGGCCACCGGCTGCAGCACAATGTGCTGCCCGGCCGATCCGATCTCAACACCGCCGGAGCCGAAACGGGCCGTGAGGCCGTGGCCGGCATTGTCTGCCTGCAATGCAGTCCCGTCCAGGCGCGCATGGTAGTCGGGCTGGTCATGGCCGATGGCTGCAGAGACGGCATACCGGGCATCCATCGGAAGGCTTTCCATGCCCGGCCGTAGTGCAGCCATTGACGGAACTGCCCAGACAAGTAACGCTAAAAAGAGGGGCGCGCTTCGAAGTAAAAAACGGGCGCCAACACTGGTGCGTTCCGGCCTGGAAAATAATTCGCTGCGGTCTTGCGTTTTCATTCTGGTCTCTCCCTATCAAAAAACCACACACTACGTTTAAAAACCTCTGATACTCACGCTGCCCGTGCAGTCGCCCACCGTTACCGTATAGGTCTCATTGGTTACCAGCAGCCGTGGTTTCAGGCGGACCCAGACGATGAGCGTCGTGTCATTCCTGCTCCTGACCGACAGGGTTTCAATGCCATCGCCGCTCCAGGTCACCTCGGGGTTTTCAGGAAATACCGATGCGCCTTCGGCGGTTATCACGATGCGCCGCAGGGGCAGCAGCATACTGAACAGCCTGCTGATTGCAGAAGGCTTCAAGTGAACCGTACAGTTCGTGCAGTTGTCATGCACGGAGGGGTCCGTGTCGTCGCAGTCCGTGTTGTCGGTCACATAGCCTGCCGGCGTCTCGCAGGCCTGCGTTGCTATTGCAGCATTGCCGTAGCCGTCGCCGTCGCCATCCTGATAAAATGTCAGCGTAAGGCCTTCATCGATCTGGTTGTCGCAGTTGTCGTCGATACCGTTGCAAATTTCCTCGGCGCCGGGGAAAACAGCGCTGTTGGTATCGTCGCAGTCAAACCCGGCCGAGCAGTTATCGCCGTAACCGTCGCCGTCAGCGTCAATGCAGTCGATAACCCGCACGCTGAAGCTTCGCCCTGCATTCAGGCCGCCCGTATTTTCAGCGATAACCCTCGCCAAATAGGAGCCCGCTGCTGCGTAGGTTGCAGCGATGCTGCCGCCCGAGGTGGTATTGTCCACCGTGCCGTCGGCGCCGAAATCCCAACGGTATTCCACAATGCTGCCGTTATCGGTGGCGGCAGGGCATGCGATGGCGGCCTCGACACCGGGGTTAAGCGGCTCGGGCTCAACCGTGCATGCGGGAATGCTCAGCCCGGGCCGGTCCGAGCGCACTGCCCAGGCCCGGCCCGTGGTGGTTTTCTGAAACCAGTTCGCCCCCCCGTAACTTAGGTAAATATTATAGGAATAGTCCCTGTTTTGATGGTTTGATGTGGAGGACAGGGGGGCTCCGGTCAATCCGGTAAAGAAACCCGGAGTTATTGCCGGGTCTGCCTGGCTGTAATCCATTATGGAATACAGTTCTTTTATGGTCGGCGAGCGCCAGTCGGTATAGCCGGCAAGCTCCAGGGTTTCGCAGTAGTCCAGGGCGGTTGCCCAGGTACGGTTCGTCGTGGACAGTGCCTGCTGCCACATGAGGCCCGTGGCTTCGTCCGTGACCGTGCCGTCGCCATTGTCGGCCAAAGCCTGCGCAGGCATGGAGCCGCGCACCGCACGGGCGTGCCAGGCTTCTGATTTTCTCCGCTGCTGCAGGCCGCCATCGTCGAAGCTGACGCAGAAGGCCCGTTCCGTGTCTGCGACATATGTCGTATCCGTCCAAAACAAAGAATTCCTCGTGCCGGTGAAAAACGCAGTATCAATAGCCGGATTTGTTTGGCCGAAATAAGCGATGGTCATAAGTTCGTGGGGTGTCGGCAGGCGCCAGTCGTCATGGCCCCCGTATATGTCGGCATTTATAGCCTCAATGAAATCCAGGGTGTCGTTATCGATGCGCGGGATGCCGCTATCGCCGTCATACCAGGTATAGGTATTATCCGGGTCATGGGGATTTGTATAGTCAGCCACGTAATCATAGGCAATCTGCTTGTTTTCCCAGACAAGACCCGTACCATCGTCGCGCACCATGGCCCAGGTGGTTGCATTGTCGGGCAGGGCTGCGCCGCTGTCGTCCAGCTTGGTGTAGGAGGGCGGGTTGATGGTGTAGGAGCCATCCTGGCCGTAGAAGGGTTCACCGCGTGACGGGCAGGGGTCAAGAACCGTTCCATTGTCGTCATAGCACAGTGTCTGCCCGGTATCGGGAAGAGCTGCTGCAGCAGGGTAGGCATACATAAAAAAACACAGGGCCACCGTCATCGTCTTTGTAAAAAGGTAAACCTTTTTTTTCATTCGCATACCTCCCTTATCTGATCGGTTCTTTTAAAACATTTTTATCTTAATGATGCCCTCGCAGCCGCCCACGCTCACTTCATAAGCGTCGGTCACCTGCAGCAGCTGAGCCTTTATGCGGACAAGGGCCAGCATATAGCGCTTCTTTTTGCCCAGCGGAAACCGGAACAGGGCTTCGGCGGCTTCATCGGCAAAAACGATGGGCGTGTCCTTGGCAAACTGCATACCATCGGGGGCGCGGAACAGAAACAGCCTGACCGGACGTATGATGCTGAACAGTTTGCTCAGCCGCCGTGGCAGCAGCTTCACCGTACAGGACGTGCAGTTGTCCCACACCAGCGGGTCGTCATCGTCGCAGTCGGGCCCCAGGCAATCCAGCCCGAGACCGTAGCCATCGCCATCCTCATCGACGCAGCCTGGAGGAATAGTGGTTGTGGTTGTTGTTCCGTTATCCCCGGGGGCCGGAAAGCTCCACAGGCCATACCCCTCTGACCCGCTGGCATAAAAATAAATGCGGTCGGCCACGCGGGCAAAAGAGGCAGGGGAACTGGAGCTGGAGCCGGTGGCAAGGTCGGCCACGCGCACCGTGCCCTGCTCGGTGCCATCGCTCTTCCACAGCTCTTCGCCGGTCGTGCCGTCATCGGCCCGGAAAAAAAGCATGCCTCCGGCAACAATGCTGCCGTTATGGGCCATGTAGCTGTCGTTCTCTCCGGGATTGATATCCTTCACCATGTAGGTGCCAGCTTCGGTGCCGTCGCTCACCCACAGCTCGCTGCCATGGACATCGCCATCGTACACGCCGAAGAACAGCCTGTCGCCCACGGCCCGCAGACCATACGGAGCGGCATTGGAGCCGTTCGGAACAATATCCTTCACCAGATGCGTACCCGCTTCCGTGCCGTCGCTCACCCACAGCTCCTTGCCATGCGTGCCGTCATCGGCCACAAAAAAAAGCTTCTGGTCATTGACCACGGTAAACTCGAGCTCAAAGGAATTGGTGTTCAGGCCTGGTTCATCCGTTGCGGGATTTATTTCCTTCACCATATAGGTGCCAGCCTCCGTTCCATCGCTGCGCCACAGTTCGCGATTGTCGAGCGAAGAACTATTGTCTGCGGCAAAATACAGTATGCTGCCCATTGCCGTAAGATAGCTTGGGCCATCATCACCTGAGGAGCCCGGCTGTATGTCCTTTACCATAACCGTGTTTTCCGGCGTTCCGTCGGTCCTCCACAGTTCGTCACCAGTGATTCCGTCATTGGCGGTAAAGTAAAGAAGGCCATCGGCAACGGTGAAGCCATCGGGATTTGAAGCGTTGCTACCGGAGCGGATGTTTTTAAACAACCTTGTGCCATCAACCGTGCCGTCGGTGCGCCACAGCTCATAGCCCGTTGTGCCGTTGTCGCCGGCCGTATAGACATAGCCATTATAGGCCAGAATTTTTCCCCAGTTGGACGGCACACCGCTGCCGGTTCCCGTCCGAATGTTTTTTATAATCCCTGTCCCCGTCTCGGTGCCGTCGGTCTTCCAAAGCTCGGTGCCGTAGGTAGTATTATCGGCAGCAAACACAAGGTCGGCCCCCAAAGCGCAAAGCCCTATATTGTTGAAGTATTTAATGCTGGTATTCCCTGTTCCTGCGTTCATATCCCTTACAACGACCGTGCCGTCAGCGGTGCCGTCGGATTTCCAAAGCTCCCGGCCTGCAGCCGCGTTTGTGCCGACAAAAAAAGCCTCACCGCCCGCCCCAACCGGTGCGGACTGCATAGAAAAGCCGCTTTTCACCAGCTCCGGCGTTTGCGCCTGCGCGCCTGCGGTAAACGCAACCAGCAGCAGACAGAGCAAAGTTCCTGCCTTAAGAAGGTTTTTCATGTGCTTTCTCCTTTATTTAAATTGTTCTTTGGCCCGGTAACCCCGCCTTTGGTGCAGGCACCGCAACTGTTCGACCAGGTCTGCAGACATGCTTCCGCCCTTTAGAAAGCCCTTCAGTATGGTAATAAACTGTACTCGATAAAGAAGCTTTTTAAAAAACCTGCCTTCATTGCACTAAAAAAGCCGCTCTCTGTCCGGAAGTAGAAAGCGGCTTAACGATCAAGATAGCGCCCCTCCAATCTTGATACATTACAAACCTCTTATTGTTTCCTTGGATTAATATTAGCTTGCGTATATTTTATATGCGCTCGACTAAAAAAACAAGAAAATATAGTTAAAAGGTGAAAACGTGGCGGAGCGGGATCCTCCGAAGGCCGCAATGAACCTCCCCGTAGCAAGCTGG
>JAFGCP010000088.1 GCA_016932595.1 Deltaproteobacteria bacterium | reverse complement strand
TTCATCCGAAGCAGGGGCGTAACATTGCGCTTTGTTATCGGGGCAAACATGTGGGGAACATAGAGGTGGATATGATGCGCATGACCGCACAAAACAGTTCGGGCTCTGATGCCGCGCCCCGGCGCTGTCCGGCAGGCATACTCGGCAGCGAGAGCGGCTTCATTCTGGCTTTTGTCATGTTTCTGCTCGCCGTGTGCACGCTGCTTGGCATCGGGGCCATGAATACGAGCGTTGATGAAACCGATATCACCACCAATGAGGTGATCGTGAAAAAGGTATTCAGCCTGGCTGAATCGGGCCTGCCGCTGGCAACCATACCGGTGGCGCGGACCTACGGAGAGGGCACCTGGAATGCCGACTGCGATAATCCCGTGTATCTCAGCGACGACGATCCTGATACGGTGGACGATGAAAGCGGCGTTATTCAGATACTGGACGGCGATTTTCTGTACGAAGGCAGGGACTTCGATATGGCCTATGGCACCCGGTGGAACAACTGGAACAAATATGCCCATGCGCCCGACGAAAACCACAAAAACGCCTATAAGCCCATCGACGACCCTTTTGAGGGCACGGTGGCAGAGAAGGAAGCGGCTGATGTCGAGACCTGCCCCGATATTCGCCTGCGGGCGCCCAATCAGCTTGTCATAGATGTTGATGTGGACAAGGTTGCCGTGAAGTATTCCGCAGGCGGTGTCGCCGAGTTCGGATCGGGCGCTGACGGCGCTGCCGGCATGTCGGTAAAGGTGTCGTATAATTTTAACAGCAGGGCAACGGTGCCCGGCAAGGATATAGACAGCCCGACAGCGCCCAGGGCCGAAACCGTGATCGGCTGGGGCCTCATCCCTACCGGCTTTTAGCCGCGCATGCGCCCTGCGCACTGCCGGCCGGAACATACAAATTTTTTACTGCGAGGTCATGTTATGAAAAAGAACGTATTTTGCGCGGTGTGGATGCTTGCCGGTTCGCTGCTGGCCGCAACGGCCGCCCGCGGGCTCGAGCCCCAGATGATCAATTACAGCTCGCACCCTATTTTTCAGTCGGCTTCGGTCATGCCCAATATTCTCGTCATGCTGGACAATTCCGGCAGCATGAGCTTTCCTGCTTATCCCGATCCCTATAATCCCGACGTAAGCGGCATCTCCTATGGCACGGTGCTGACCGGCGCTTCGTTTAAAGGCGGCGCATGCCAGGTTTCCTTTCAGGTGGCGGACGGCCTTGATGATGCCGAAGAGCGTCTGATAGACAATAAAATTTCTTATTGCGGCTTTGACTACCGCAAGAGCGCTGACCTTGACATGAGCAAGGATGACATTCGAGCCAGCGGTAGTCCGCGCTGTTATAATTATGAAGAGCAGGTGGTTGGCCTGCGCTTTCGCAATATCGATGTGCCCAGTGAGGTGAACGGCGAGCCGGTTGTCATTACAAGCGCGAAAATTTATTTTACCGCCTATGCCGGTTCCGGCAACCTTAGTTCTAATCCGGCAACCCTGTATATAACGGCCGAGGCCTCAGACGATGCAGCGCCCTTCACAGCAGATGCGGGCAATATTTCCGGCAGGCCCGAGGTGGATGCATCTAAAAAGGTCACCTGGGCCAATGTGGGCAGATGGTATGCCGATTCCGGCGCCAATGCCGATACGCCCGATCTGAAAGAACTTGTGCAGGAAATTCTGGCCCGCCCGGGCTGGGTGGCGGGCAATGACATGGTGTTTAAAATTACCGGCGCGCCCGGCAGCCGCCGCCGCGCTTATGCCTTTGAAAGCGGCGCGTCGAAAAGCCCGCTGCTGGTCATCACCTATGAGCCCTGCGTCGCGCAGAAATATTACGGCTATTTCAACCCCGATGCCCGCTACAGCTACAGCTCGAACGTGTTCGTGCGCGATCCTGCCGGCGCCTGGAGCGGCAATTTTCTCAACTGGGTGAGCATGCGGCGCATCGACGTGCTGCGCAAAGCACTCATGGGCGGCAAGCGGCCCTGCGAGAGCTGCAGCGGCGTGGCGAACCTGGAGGGGGAAACCCCGGCGCAGGAATCCCGCTACTGGCAGACCTACTATGATGGCGCCGGGGTGTCGCCCTATCTGAAGGCCTGGTATGGCGTGAAAGGGGGCAACCTCTATGTCAAAGCAAGCGGCGCGGATATAGCCGACGGCAAAGATCCCTGGGACAGCCCCACGGGCACCTATGTTCTTAAAGTCGAGATAACTCAGGCAAATGAGCCCGAGGCTTTTTGCACGACAGGCTCCGAGGAAGGCAATCCCTGCGGCATTATACAGAAAGTGGGCGATCAGGCCCGCTGGGGCAATATCTGGTTTTATGATGCCAATAATGAAGGCGGCGTTATTTCCAGCCCCATCGGCGGCGGCATCCGCGACATCATCAATGACTTTCAATCAACTGATATGAGGGCGGCAACCCCCCTGTCTGAAACGTTGTATACGGCCATGAAGTATTTTGCCCAGTCTCCGGGACTCCCCTCGGGGTATGCAAGCAATGCCCTGCCCAGCCCTGTGGTTGCGGGCAGCGTGAAAGACCCGTTTTATGACAAGGGAGAGATAGTCGAGTGCGCCAAAAGCTTTACGCTCATGCTCACCGACGGCGTGCCGACCAGCGATACAAATATACCCGATGCATTTAAAAATTATGACGGCGACACCAATGAAACGACGCGCACCTATGACGGCGGCGGCAGCGACTATCTTGATGATGTGGCACTGTACAGCCATGTCGAGGATCTGCGTTCGGACCTGGCCGATAAGCAGACCATGGATACTTTTGTGGTCTATGCCTTCGGCAAAGACCCTGTTGCAAAAAATCTCCTCATGGAAACTGCCATGGCCGGCGGCTTCGACGACCGCAACATCAATAAAAAGCCCGACGGCTATGCCAATAACGGGGTGTTTGACCAGTACCCGCCTGAAGAGCGCGTTGAATGGGACCGCGACGGCGACGCCGTACCCGACAATTTCTATGAGGCGCAGGACGGCTATATGCTGGAGAAGCAACTGCTTGCCGCCATTAACGCGATTTTAAACAAGGCGGCCTCGGGCACGGCCGTGTCGGTGCTTGCAACCACGGGCGAGGGCGAGGGCACGCTGGTGCAGGCCATCTTCAGGCCGGGCATCACGGCCGGCCTGGATGCGGTGAGCTGGATCGGGTTTCTGCAGTCGCTGTGGGTTGACCCCAAGGGCAATATCCGGGAGGACACCAATAAAAACAGCGTGCTTGAAGTGGATATCGACAGGGTTGTGAGCTATTATTTTGATCAGGGAAACTCTGAAACCAGGGTGAAGCGCTATGAGGTAAGCGCGTCAAACCCCTATCCGGACAAGGCCACCGCAACAAGCGACAATATCAGCCTTGAGGAACTTGGCGCTACGGCAATCTGGGAGGCAGGCAGGCTGCTTTCCTCCCGGAACGCCGACGAGAGGAAAATATACACCTATGTGGGCGACGGGGCGGCCATGGCAAGCCCCCTTGCTTTCGGCAGCGGCAGCTGCGTCGAGTTCTCCTCCGCGAATATGGCCGCCATACAGCCCTTTCTGGGAGTGCAGGACACTGTTGAAAATGCCTATACCTATATGGGCAGCACGTTTGATATCCGGACGGCAAACCTGATCAACTTTATCCGCGGCAGCGATTCAAACGGCGACGGCGTGGGCGCCTCCCCCCTTCAGGGGCCGGTTTCCGTTCGCAAGCGCATGCTGGACGGCAAAGTGTGGAAGCTGGGGGATATCGTTTATTCCACGCCGGTTACCATTACGCGGCCTGTGGAGCGGTACAGCCTTATCTATGATGATAAAAGCTATCAGGCCTTTATGAACAAATACGGCGACAATGCCACCACTGCCCGCGAGTCTGTTGTGTATGTGGGCGCAAACGACGGCATGCTGCATGCCTTCACAGGAGGCGTTTTCGACAAGGAATCCCACGGCTTTGTCAGGAAAAGCGGCACGTCTGAGCGCATCGGCGATGAGCTGTGGGCCTATATACCCCGGGCGCTGCTGCCGCATTTGAAATGGCTCGCCAGCCCTAATTACGATATGTCTGTGCATGTTCCCTATGTTGACCTGAAGCCCAAAATCATCGATGTGCGGATATTTGACGATGATGAGGTGCATCCCGGCGGCTGGGGCACGGTGCTTGTGGGAGGCATGAATTACGGCGGCAAGTATATATGGGTGAACAGGCAGGACGGCACAGGAAGCGCGTCATATGCTCCGAGCTATTTCGCCATCGATATAACCGACCCGCGCAACCCGAAGCTGCTGTGGGACCGGTGGTTTCCCGGCCTGGGCCTCACTGTCAACCAGCCGACGGTTATGTCGGTCGGGAGGACATTTGATACCGCAACCAGAACCTGGAACAATGATGACGCGTGGTTTTTGGCCATCGGATCCGGCTATGACGACTTCAACGGCTGGACATTGGGCGGGCAGGCGGGCAGTCTCTATATCGTTGATATAAAGACCGGGGAGCTGAAAAGACAATTTCAGACAGCGGAACCATTTTGTTATATGAATACTCCCATTACCATTGACAAATCGCTCAATTACAGCGTTGATGTCATCTATGCGGCGGGTAATTATTCTGATACGACGGACTGGTCTCTAAAAAGCAAGGTCTATCGGGTGGGCATTCCCATAACCAACAGTCCCTATATCGAAGGCTTTGAAGCCCGGTACAACAAGGATCCGGCAAGCTGGATCTGGAGCAAAATGGTTGATGATCCGGGCCTGCCGACGGTGAGCGCGCCGTTTACCATAAGCTCCGATAAAAAGGACAATGTGTGGCTGTATCTGGGCTCCGGCAGGTATCAGTCTATCTGGGATAAAGGCAGCAGCACCCAGAACTGGCTTGTGGGCGTGAAGGACCCGTTTTATAACAGGCGGGGAACCGTTCCGTGCAACCCGTTAGATACGACATGTGTCGCGCCTCCCGCATGCTATCACAGCTATACCACAAGTTGCACCGTGAGCCATGATGACCTTTTTTACTCAAATCCGTATACGATGAAGCCGGCAAATGCCGTGCAGGTGCTCAGCGGCGGCATTACGGGCCTGACAACCTGGGACAAGCTTATGAACGAAGTGCTGAAAATTGATACCGGGACCGGTTATGAGCGCTATCAGGGGTGGTACAGAAAAATGGCCACCAGCGGAACCGATCCTTCTGAGCGCATGATTAATAAACCAACGGTGTTTGGCGGCATAGCGCTGTTTCCTGCCTATACGCCCAACACCGACATCTGCGGCTTTGGCGGCACCAGCAGGCTGTATGCTCTTTACTATGAAACCGGCACCGCTTACCGGCTACCGGTGCTGACGGGACTTGATAATACGGTTGAGATACAGTATCAAGCCGATCTGGGCTATGGCCTTTCGTCGAGCTTCGGCGTTCATGCAGCCAAGGAAAAGGGCGGGGCCGCGACCCTGTACAGCCAGATGAGCACCGGACTGATAAACGAGATCACCATTCAGCCCGCATTTTCCACCAAAAGTGGCGTTGAAAACTGGAAGGAGGGACGGTAATGAAACCATATCTCAGCCGGTATTGCCTGAGGAGCCTGTCTGTTGTTGCCATCATCGGCCTGCTGTGCTTGTTGGCCCCGGCCTCTGCTTCGGCCAGGGAGAACGTGACCAGCGAGCGGGCAAAGGCAGTTATTGGAGGCAAGAGTCCTGATGCGTTGTTTTTTGATGTGCACGGTTTTAAATTTCTTAAATCCAATCGCCTTGAGGTGGCTTATAACCCCATGATCTATGATGCCGACGGCGCAGCTCTGACCTTAAAAGAGCTGAAAACACCCTGTGAGGCCTATGTGGAATACAGAAGGGTTGAGGGCGAAGACCCCCGGTTGTTCAGGCTCGAGGTGCAGGGCTATGGCGATAATGCCACCAGCCTTTTTACAGAAAAAAAGAAACCGAAACGGCTCCCTGAATAATTTCGGTACATTTTCAAAAAAAGCCCCTTGAAAGCGAGGGGCTTTTTTGTTGTGTGGAGTTGTTTTATTTTATTGGATATTGATTAAACAAAAGATGGCAGTAAAAAAACAGAAATACAGAGATACCTCCCCCTGAAATAAGGGTCTTTAAAGGATGCAGGGCTCTGAAACAGGCCAGCGTCCCATCAAAACACCTGTTTTTCTTTAACCGAACAAGGCACAATGCAGGCAAGGGCAGCGATGCCGAAGCCTAATTATGTCATACCCAGTCAAAAAAGCATGAGCAATGGCGGAAATGCTTTCATTTGCCTTGACTTTTCATGAAAATTCTCTATTCTGTTGTCTTTGCAAATCAGCCATTGGAGAGCAAAGACCATGGATTTCTGGAGAGTGCCCCTTGATGCCGAAGAGGTCATCGTATCGCGAGGTATAGTGCATATCGTTGATGACCGCTGCAAGGGTTGCGGGTACTGCATTGCGTTCTGTCCGAAAAAAATCCTTCAAACCTCCGCGAGATTCAATAAAAAAAGCTATCACCCGCCTGAGGTTACCAAACCCGAGGAATGCGTCAACTGCCATTTTTGCGAGATCATCTGCCCTGAGCTTGCCATTTATTCGGTTGAAGCACCGGGCACAGAGCCGGGCGACATGCAGCAGACCGATGATGCGGCTGGCGCCTGCTGCCCTGCGGTGCACTAGGCCGCAGAGCGGTCGAGCTGCGCAGATACTATAAACTTCATTATTAGATAGCGGCACTTCTCATGAGCAATCCAGCAGTTTTAACGGGCGAACATTTTATGACAGGCGATGAGGCCTGCGCAGAGGGCGGGCTTGCCGCCGGGTGCCGGTTTTTCGGCGGCTACCCGATAACGCCTGCAACGGAAATAGCCGAGCATATGTCCGCGCGCCTTCCGCAGGCCGGCGGCACCTACATTCAGATGGAGGATGAAATAGCTGCCATGGCGTCAATTCTGGGCGCCTCCTGGGCGGGCAAGAAAAGCATGACCTCCACCTCAGGCCCGGGCTTCAGCCTGATGATGGAAAACATAGGCCTGGGCATCTGCACCGAAACCCCCTGCGTGGTGGTGAATGTGCAGCGCGCAGGCCCCTCCACCGGCCTTCCCACCCTTGGCGCTCAGGGTGATATGATGCAGGCCCGCTGGGGATCGCACGGCCACTATGAGATCATAGCCTTTGCACCCATGTCGCCGCAGGAAATGTTTTACCACACCATAGATGCGTTTAACCTGAGCGAAAAATACCGCCTGCCCGTTCTGGTGATGTCCGATGAAATCATCGGCCATATGAGTGAAAAGGTAGTTATTCCGGATGCTAAAAAAATAAAGACTTTTGAAAGAGTGAAGCCAAAGGGCCGTAAAGACCGGTTCAAGCCCTATGAAACAACAGCCTGTGGCGTTGCTCCCATGCCCGCAGCCGGAGACGGCTACCGGATGCATATAACGGGCCTTACCCATGATGAGCGCGGCTATCCGGCCATGACGCCGGAGGCGCAGGACATCATGATGACGCGCCTGATCGGCAAAATTCAAAATAATCTCGACGACATCATCCGCACCGAACAGTATCTGCTCGCTGATGCTGATATCTGCATCGTGTCCTATGGCGCTTCGGCCCGCACAGCCTATGCAGCAGTCGAGGATGCGCGCCGCGACGGCATCAAGGCCGGCCTTCTGCGCCTTATCACGGTCTGGCCTTTTCCGGATGCGCTGGTGCAGGAGCTGTCCCGGCGGGTCAAAGCATTCGTGACCGTTGAGATGAATATGGGGCAGATACACCGCGAAGTAGAGCGCTGCGCCTGCGGCAGGGCAGAGGCCGTGCTGGTCGGGCATGCCGGGGGAGCCATCATACCGCCGGAGCGGGTCTATGCCGCCCTCAAAGAGCTGACGAAAAAAAAGTAATCATACGGGGGCGCAGCAGGAGCGGCCTTGAGAAGCGAACCTGCATCCAGTGCCCCGGGAGGTAAAATAACAAATGGCAGCACAGGCCAAAAAGGTTACCAGCGAGCCGAAGCACCCTCTTGATGATCTTATCCACACCGACCGTATGCCCCATATCTGGTGCCCGGGCTGCGGCATCGGCACGGT
>JAFGCP010000087.1 GCA_016932595.1 Deltaproteobacteria bacterium | reverse complement strand
TTGTACACGGATATTTAGTAATAAAAACGGTATAACGGAGATGAGCTGCGGTGTCAAGAAAAATTGCTTAAGGCCTTAAAACATTGCATGATACAAGGCATGAGGCTCTTTATTCAAAGAGAAATGAACGGTCAAAATCCTTCCATACGGGCTCTAGATTTTTCGCGGCAAGCATGTTCGAGACCTCCTCAGGGGTTCGCGTATCGGCTATCTGAAACTGCTCAAGTGAGTCCTCCTCAAGGCTGTAGCCCCCGGGGCTGGTGCGCGAGCCAGCGCTCATGCGCGTAATGCCGACATCAGCCATGCCGTCGCGAAAAGCTGGGCGCTCGCGGGTTGAAAGCACAAGATCGGCGTCAGGAAGCACCAGGCGAAGAGCAAACACGGTTTGCGCAAGGTCCCTGTCCGAAACGCAAAAGGCAGGAACAAAAGAACCGGCGGCGGCTCGAATGCGCGGAAAGGATATAGAAATTTGCGATTTCCAAAACTGTTTCATCAGATAGGCGGCATGAATCGCCACACAGCTCATATCAACTCTAAAATCGGTAAGGCCCATAAGTGCCCCGATCCCGAGATCGCGCATTCCTGCCTGCCCTGCCCGCTCAATGGCGTCGAGACGATTGTCATAATCAGCCTTCGGGCCCGCATGCAGGGCTTTATAGAGGCTGCGATCATAGGTTTCCTGATAAATGGCAATACCGGTAACACCGGCGGCAACAAGGCTGCGGTACGACTCACAGTCCATGGGGTATATTTCAATTGAAATACCGGCAAACAGCCGCGTCAGCTCGCGCACAATATCAACAAGGTAGGCAAGCGTCACTTTATTTTGTGCTTCTCCTGAAACAAGCAAAAGATGCCGGAACCCCAGCCGGTGAATTGCCTTCGCCTCCCGAAGGACTTCATCTCGTGTCAGGGTCACGCGCGCAAGCCTGTTTTGCACATTAAAGCCGCAATACAGGCAAGCATTGACGCATTCATTGGATACGTAGAGCGGGGCATACAGCTTCATAACCGACCCGAAACGAAGGCGGGTGATTTTTCGGGAAAGCGCCGCCATGCGCTCAAGACTCGGGGCCGCCGCAGGAGATATCAATGCGGGAAAATCATCAACGGTCAAAGTCCTTTTAGCTAAAACCCGCTGCACCTCCAGCTCGGTAACGGCATAGATACGTTGTTTCAGCTGCTCAGGATCAAGCGCGGTAATGGTTTGAAGAAATGACATGCTTTATTCCAGAAATCCGGTTAACGGGCTTGAGGCGGATGCCCGCTCCTGCTGCTCTATCGGCCCGGCATCAAGCGCAAGCTCTGCGCTTTCAACAGCCAGCCTGAATGCATGGGACATTTTCACCGGATCCAGCGCAACGGCAATCGCGGTATTGACGAGCACGGCATCGGCGCCCAATTCAAGCGCCTGTGCGGCATGCGAGGGCAGGCCGAGGCCTGCATCGACCACCACCGGCACCGAGGCCTGCTCTATAATAATTTTAATAAACTCTTCAGTTTTAATTCCCCGGGCTGATCCGATAGGCGAACCCAGGGGCATGACCGCTGCGCAGCCGGCTTCCTCAAGCCGCCTGGCAAGTGTCGGATCGGCATGCATATAAGGGAGAACGGTAAAGCCCTCTTTCACCAGAATTTCAGCCGCTTTGAGCGTATCGACGGGGTCCGGCAGCAGATACACCGGATCAGGCGTTACCTCAAGCTTGATCCATGTTAGCCCGGATGCCGCGCGTGAAAGACGCGCAAGCCGCACGGCCTCTTCTGCGGTTTTTGCCCCGGAAGTATTGGGCACAACCAGATATTTATCAAAATCTATCGCCGACAGGGTAGGATCAGGTTCTGAAAAATTAACCCGGCGGAGCGCAACGGTCACGAGTTCACATCCCGCTGCATCCAGGCAATCGGACAGGACACGTGGCGAGGGATACTTGCCCGTTCCAACAAAAATCCTGGATTTCAGCTGTCGCCCGGCAATAATAAGCGGCTTCACTTCAACCACCTCCTACAAAAGATACTATTTCAATTCTATCGCCATCTGAAACCGGAGTCTTGTCGAACAATCCCGGGTCAACGGCATCTTCATTGAGTTCAACAGCGGCCCGCACCCAGGGGACACCGAAATGATCAAGCACCTGCCCGACGGTGCTTAACGGCTTATCGAGAATGCGGTCTTCTCCGTTTACGCGTAATTTCATGGGTCCTCTCCTGCAAGTAACCGTATGATAATATGGGACTGCATGGAGGCGGCAATACCGACGCGGGAAGCAAACAGTCCGGCTCCATCAGCCATGTCGCTGATCAAATCTCCGACAAGATACAATCTGCTGAAAATTTTACGCGCCGTGATAGCCGCTCCTGCTCCCAGGCCTGCAAGTCCCGATGCAGCAACAATTTTTGCCTGCGGCATATGCTTAAGAAAACCGGATACTATGGATGCCTTTTCCGTTGCGCTGTCAAGACATTCAGCCACAATGGAGCAACCGTGAAACAGCTCGCCGGCATTATCAAACGTAATGCGCTCCTGAAGGGCGACAACCGTAACAAAAGGGTTAAAGCCCCGTATGTTTTCGGCAAGCGCCTGAACCTTGGGCAGGCCGAGCTGTTCCAGGGAGTAGCGCTGCCGGTTGAGATTTGAAGGCTCGACACTATCAAAATCAGCGATGACAAGTTTTCCGACGCCGCTGCGGGCAAGGGTTTCGGCAACCACGCTGCCAAGGCCGCCAGCCCCTGCTATGCCGACGCAGGCTGCCTTCAGCAGGGCGGTAATGGCAGCGGGCTGGCGTGAAAAAATGATTGCTTCAAGCTCGTGCGGCTCAGGCAAATTGCCCTTTTTAAAAAAGCGCACATTATCTTCATCGCAGATGGCTGTCGACATATCGCACACCGGCACACTGTTGACGATTGCTACATCGGCTTCGGGAAATACTGCTGCAGGACCCGTTCCACTGTCGGTCTGCCGCCAAGCTCAGACGGTCTGCCGTTGCTACATGCTTTCACAGCTGCATCACCCACTGGGATTATTAAAAAAATACGTAATTCCTGCTACGGAGAAGTCGCCCTTCAAATCATCGGCAAGTTCCTTTATTCGATCAGCTGTGATGCCTCCTAAAAGAATTATTCTCTCTCCGTACAGGGCAATGAGCTTGCGCAGATCAGGATGCGGAAAAAGCTGTCTTTCATCATGCTTT
Source organism: Deltaproteobacteria bacterium (assembly GCA_016932595.1). Lineage (GTDB taxonomy): Bacteria > Desulfobacterota > WTBG01 > CAIYCZ01 > CAIRTM01 > CAIWCT01. The sequence goes on along the minus strand of JAFGCP010000087.1, from coordinate 34,935 downwards.
GACAGGGGCTCATAAACGGGCGAAACATAGACATAATCTGCCCCTGCATTTAATGCAAACCTTGCTTCAGCGCTGCTATGGGTTGAAACCGTTGTGATCACGGGCCGCGCATGCAGACGCTGGTCAAGAAGGTTTAATTCACTGCTTTTGTAATGGACGCCGCAGATGCCCGGCTGGTCCCGCTTGTAGAGAGCATGCGAAACGACAGGTATGATGCTGGCGAAAGCTGAAGCATCTGTCAGAAGACGAATCTCATGGCTTGTACCTGACTGGCGAAGATAGAGATGTGTCGCACCTCGTTTCCGTATTTCGGGCAATTGTGCGATCAGATGATCGATATTGACATTGTCCGGAGTAATTGCGAAAAGCTTCATCACGTGTTATCCCTGAAAAAAACCACAGGGCGTTGCGGGGTGGTACTATGTGCTGCCGGATACATTCATTGTAAAAAATTGAGGTTCCGGTCGGCTGAAATGCTGGTATGTGCGATATGCGCGCCATGCGGTTGATGTTCATTATGCTGTGCCCTGCGGTGCAGATGGAGATGGGGAAGAAAAAATCCCGGATCCGGAAATGTCATGCGGCGCCGCCGCCTTTAATGAGGGCCAAAGTTCTGCGCACTGGCCTGCCGGAACCTTCATTTACGGCATTTTTTTCACGGGCCGGCGCGTCAGCCAAAACATCAACGGCAACAACAAAATGCTCTGCGCCGTTTATGGTAAATATATCGCCGCTCATCTGAGGCAGACGCAATATCCAGGTTATTTCAACGGGGGGAAGTATCAAAAGTTTAAACTTCAGCTGATACCAGTTTTTTTTACCATCCGGCTCAATACTCTCAACCAGACCGTAAAAAACCCCCGATGGCATACCAACCAGAATCAAATCGCCCCGAGCGGTTGTCGGCTTTACATGCATGTAGCTCCGCAGGGTCTGCAGTGCTTTAGGGATATCCATGGATCACCTTCATGTATATTTCTATGAGGTACTCTACCCGTTCCGTTCTAAAAAATCAACTATGGATGTCCTGTGCGCAAATTTTTTTTGAGAAGAACCGCCCCAAGCATAAGCGTCGCAGCAGGATGCGTTTACATATTTTACTAATCAATATCCAATCTAAAAAAAATATCAAGGCAATTTTTCTTTCTTCTTTACTTTTCCTCTGACGCTACTATCATAAAAGAAATTTTATCCGCTGAACATACAAATGGGTGCGCGCATGCTTATGATAATAAAAGTTCCACGAGGGAGCATTGAGGAGGAAATGAAGGCGGTGCGCTGTGAGCTTGATAAAAAGCCCTCCTCTGCTTATATTCCCATCCTTTTTCTTAAGCTCGGTTTGGAAACTATACGGATTGTAGAAAACACAGTGCACCTTGACTGCGGTCCTACTGTCGGCAGTGATGCTGCTTTTTTTGCACGAAACCGGGCAACGGAAAACAAACGCGGCATTACCGGATGGCAGGATATGCGCGCGGCGATTTACACCACTGTCTGCGCCAGCGCCCGCCGGCATTCGGCAGCATTTTCTGAGGAGTCGTTTGATTCCCTGCTGCCGGATATCGCAGCCTTCCTTCAGCAGGAGCTAGCAGATATTAATCTCTCCCTGTTGCTAAAAAACTTTTACGCAAGTAGCGGAGCCGCGGCTGAAATTACACCTTCTGCTTTAAAACAGCTTATAACCGTCAGCTGCGATGAACCGGAATTAGAGAAATTCACCGTCTGGATTATGCAGCATGAAAAAATTGCCAATTTTCGCATCTATGAAGTAATTGCAGAATATGTGCAGACATACAGGACTGGGAGTGCTCAGCTGAAAAAAGCCCGCGGTCAAAGATCAAACTGACAATAACCATGTTTATAATAAAGGGAAGCATTATTATGCAAAGATTCTCTGCGACAGCAGCCGTTTGCGCAGCCTGTTTAATGATTCTAGCGCTGACCTGCGCCACTCAAGCCACAGCAGCACTACTCATAGATCATACTTCTACGGATCTTTCAAAAATTCCCTCCCAGTGGATTTCGCAGGCAAAAACAGATCTGCATATCGCCTACCAGCACACCTCTCATGGCAGCCAGCTTATTACCGGCATGAATGCACTGCAAAGCTATCCGGACTATGGAACAAAATACAGCTGGACCGATGCTGGCATGGCTGGCACGCTTGATCTTGATGATTACGGCATACCGGGGTGCAGTGATTTAAGTGTTGGGGACTCTATCGACGAAAACGGCGTGACGCCCTGGGTAACCGCGACTCGAACTCTGCTGAATAATCCGGCAAACAGCCATGTCAATGTTATTGTCTGGTCATGGTGCAGTATAAACGGTCACAATGCGCAGCGTTATGTTGATAATATGGAAAAACTTATCGGAGAATATCCTGATGTCCAATTCGTTTTCATGACCGGCCATGCCGAAGGACAGGGAGAAGATATCTCGCGGGATTCCGTACACTATAATAACCAGCTTATCCGCAACCACTGCGCTGACAATAACCGCATACTCTTTGACTTTGCCGATATCGAGGCCTACAACCCCGACGGCACGTATTTTTGGGACAAAAACCTCTATGATAACCTTAATTATACCGGTGGCAACTGGGCCGTGCAGTGGATTGCAGCACATCCGGCTCATGAATTGACAAAACTAACAACCGGCACAACTGGCTACAGCGGCTGCACTGGCTGTGCCCACTCAGACAGCCCGACACAGGCAAATCTCAACTGCGTGCTGAAGGGACGCGCTGCCTGGTGGCTGTGGGCGCGTTTGGCCGGCTGGAACGGCTCGGATAATGGAACTTCAACAACCACCACCATTTCCAATAGTAATTGTATTGACAATGACATTGACACCTATGGCGATAACTGCTCAGCGGGCCCGGACTGCGACGATACTGATCCGTTCCTGAACACCCTCTGCCCGACCTGCGCGTTAAAAATTATCCCTAAGGCATTCGGGTGGTTCTTTGAAGATAACCCAATCAACCGAACCCTGATCGTTATTGGTACTAGTGACTCAATGTTTGACGAAAATACGGCGGTGAGATGGGATACCGATGCTATTGAGGTCATGAAGAAATGGATTTTCTTCAAGCACTTCATGCTGATGAAAGTGCGCATTGACGGCGCAGCTCTCGACAAGGGAAACTACCGGGCGCTGATTGGAAACTGTTCGGGAAATCTTTCCATTGTGAAGTAAGTTATAAAAACAGCAGCTCCGCCCTAAAATAGAGACTTGCCGGATCAAAAGCGCAGAGTTTAAGCCTTTGCTATCAGTTCACGGAACCTGCCGAACAAATACGAAGAATCATGAGGACCCGGTGCTGCCTCGGGATGGTACTGGATGGAGAACATGGGCTCGTGCTTATGCTCAATGCCCTCAGTGGTCTGATCATTCAGGTTGATATGGGTCACTTCAATTCTTGATCGATCCAGAGAATCAATATCAACGGCAAAATTATGATTCTGAGACGTTATTTCTACCTTCCCGGTTTTTAAATCCTTTACCGGCTGATTGCAGCCATGATGGCCGAATTTCAAACGGTAGGTTTTCCCGCCCAGGGCTATTCCCATTATCTGATGGCCAAGGCAAATTCCCATGACAGGAACCTTGCCTATCATACTTTTCATAGTATCGATGGCATAGGTTACGCCTGCCGGGTCAGCCGGGCCATTTGAATAAAATACGCCATCGGGCTTCATAGCGAGCACCTTATCAGCAGGAGTCTGCGCAGGCACCACGGTAACATTCATGCCCGCAAGGCGCATGCGCCGCAGGATGTTCCACTTGATTCCAAAATCATAGGCAACGATCTTGAGATCTGCCGTCGGAAGCTCTGCTGAAATCCCCCAGGCAGCGGTCAGCTTGCCATCAGCATCCCATTCATAAGGCGCTGTACAGGAAACTCTGCTGGCATAATCCTGCCCGTCTAGGCCAATCCACTCTTTGGCCTTCTGTATCGCCTCTTGCTCACCGGCCTTCTGCTCAACGGAAATATAGCCTCGCAGCGTTCCCGTATCCCGCAGTTTGCTGGTAAGAGCCCGTGTATCGATGCCTGCAAGAGCAGGTATACTGTTTCTTATGAGAAAATCACGCAGCGACATTTCGCCACGCCAACTGCTGGGCTCATTCAGCTGGTGCACGATAAAGCCGTTGGCGAAACAGGCGCGGGATTCCATGTCCTGCATGGTCACACCGTAATTGCCCATTTCGGTATAGGTCATTGTGACGATCTGCCCGTTGTAAGAAGGATCGGAGAGTATTTCCTGATACCCGGTCATCCCCGTATTGAACACAACCTCGCCCAGGCAGTCTTTCAAAGCACCCACAGAGTGTCCCCGGTAAACCGTACCATCGGCAAGGGCCAGAAACGCCCTCTTCTCCCGCTTTTCTTTCCAGTTGTATTTTGTGTCCATGGTAATGTTTTTTTTAATTGTGTTTTTGTAGGGTGGGTGCAGCGAAGCGGAACCCACCGATTTGTTCAATAGTCGTAGGTTGGGCAAAGCGGAGCGTGCCCAACAAGTATTTTGGCCAATCAAGGCAGTATTAAATTTGCTGGGCACGCTCCGCTTTGCCCAGTCTACATTTTATCGGGTCGAACTGCTACCTCTCCTGCTTCACGATCTTAATCTGCGGCGCGTGGCGGTGATATTCCTGCAGGCTGCACACCTCCATCTGGCTGAAAGTGCTCAGACTCTCAAGGCCCTGAATGGCGGCACGCAGACCGTCAAGTGTTGTCGTAATAGGTATGCCGCGCAGCACGGCATGAGCCCTGATCTTGACTTCATCAAATTTAGGGCTGGCTCCGGTTGATGGCGTATTTATGATCCAGCTTACATTCTTTTCTTCAACAAGATCGATAACATTGGGCCTGCCGTCGGAAACACGGAACATGGCATTGCTGTTGACGCCATTATCGCGCAGTACGGTGCACGTGCCTTGCGTGGCATAGATGCTGAATCCAAGCTGCTGCAGCTGTTTTACAAGCGGGATAATCGACTGCTTATCTGAATCGCGGACGCTGACAAAAACATTTCCGGCACCCGGCAGTTCATTGCCGGCAGCAATCTGGCTTTTAAGGAATGCCATGCCGTGAGATGAGTCAATGCCCATAACCTCGCCGGTTGATTTCATCTCAGGGGAAAGCAGCACGTCGATACCCGGAAATTTCACAAATGGGAACACTGCTTCTTTAACAGAATAATACCGGGGAACAACTTCTTTCGTAAACCCCATATCTTTAAGCGTATTTCCCACCATGACAAGGGCTGCAAGCTTTGCCAGCGGCACGCCGATTGTTTTGCTCACGAACGGTACGGTTCGTGATGCCCGGGGATTGACTTCAAGAACATAGACAACATCGTCTTTAACCGCGTACTGTACATTCATAAGACCCAGTACGTTCAGTTCTTTGGCCATCTTGAATGTATAGTCGCGAATAGTATTCTTTGTTTGCTCAGTAAGATGCGGCGCAGGTATTATGCAGGCGCTGTCACCGGAGTGAACGCCGGCAAGCTCCACATGCTCCATAATGGCGCCAAGCACCGATGTCTCACCGTCTGAAATACAGTCAACATCGACTTCTACGGCGTTTTCAAGATAATCATCAATAAGAACCGGCCGCTTGTCGGATACCTGCACAGCCTCGGCCATATATTGACGAAGGCCTGCCATATCATACACAATCACCATGGCTCTGCCGCCAAGAACAAATGAAGGGCGCAGCAGCACCGGGAAGCCGATACGCCCGGCTATTGTTTCAGCCTCCTCAAGGCTTCTGGCAATACCATTCTCTGGCTGTTTGATATTCAGGCGTGTGGCCAGCTTCTGGAAAAAGTCGCGGTCTTCTGCCGCCTCAATACTCGCGGGCTTGGTGCCGATAATATTGACACCGTTTTTCTCAAGATCCTTTGCAAGGTTCAGCGGCGTCTGGCCTCCAAACTGAACAATAGCGCCCCAGCATTGCTCGCGCTGGTAAATATGAAGTATGTCTTCGAGCGTTAAAGGCTCGAAATACAGCTTGTCGCTGGTGTCATAATCGGTTGAAACGGTTTCAGGATTGCAGTTGACCATGATGGTTTCAAAGCCCGCATCGCGCAAGGCAAATGAGGCATGAACGCAGCAATAGTCAAACTCGATGCCCTGGCCAATGCGGTTGGGCCCGCTACCAAGAATCATCACCTTCCTGCGATCAGAGGGCATGCTCTCGTCAAGTCCGCCCCAGGTCGAGTAGAAGTATGGCGTATATGCCTTGAACTCGGCGGCGCAGGTATCAACAATGCCGTATACCGGAAGCAGGAGCATTTCATAGCGCGCCGCGCGCACGGCATCTTCGGTCGTTTCCAAAAGAAAAGCAATCTGCCGGTCGGAATAGCCCATTTCCTTGATCTGCTCAAAAAGCGGCCTGTCTTTTTTTAATTTCTCAAGATTTCCGGCAGACTGTATCTCCTGCTCAAAACAAACCAGTTCCTCAAGTTGGCGCAAAAACCAGGGATCTATTCCGGTCCGGCGATGAACGGTTTCAATATTCCAGCCCCGCTTCAATGCTGCACGGATGTAAAAAAGCCGGTTTGCCGTGGGACGCACAAGGGCATCATTCAGTGCGTCATGCGGCAGTGCCTCGAAAGGCCCGTCTTTACCATCAGCACCGAAGCCTGACCTGCCCAGCTCAAGTGAGCGAAGGGCCTTCTGGAATGACTGCCTGAAGGTTTTTCCGATGCCCATGGCCTCGCCAACGGATTTCATCTGCGTGCCGAGGGTATCATCGGCAGCGGCGAATTTCTCGAATGCAAAGCGGGGTATCTTGGTGACCACATAGTCGATGGTCGGCTCGAAGCAGGCCGGTGTCTCGCGCGTGATATCATTGAGTATTTCATCAAGCGTGTAGCCGACGGCAAGCTTGGCGGCAATCTTTGCAATGGGAAAGCCCGTGGCTTTTGAAGCAAGGGCTGAAGAACGCGACACGCGCGGGTTCATCTCGATGATGATGAGCCGGCCGTCTTTGGGGTTTACGGCCCACTGAACATTAGAGCCGCCGGTCTCGACGCCGATCTCCCGGAGCACGTCAAGAGACTTGTCGCGCATGATCTGATACTCGCGATCGGTAAGGGTCTGGGCCGGCGCCACAGTGATACTATCGCCGGTATGAATACCCATGGGGTCAAAATTTTCAATCGAGCAGACGATGACGGCATTGTCGTTTTTATCGCGCATCACCTCAAGCTCATACTCTTTCCAGCCAAGCACAGACTCCTCTATCAGTATCTCCGAGGTCGGGCTGTAGAAAAGGCCGCGGGCTGCAATTTCTTCAAACTCAGCGTCATTACAGGCTATGCCTCCGCCCGTGCCTCCCATGGTAAAGCCCGGGCGAATGATGAGCGGATAGGATCCTATCTCTTCACGTACTTTGCGTGCCTCTTCAATAGTATGGGCTGAATCGCTGCGCGGCACATCAAGCCCGATCTTGAGCATGGCGTTTTTGAATAAAGTACGGTCTTCGGCCTTTTCGATTGATTCGGCCCTTGCACCGATCATTTCTACATTATAGCGCTGCAGAATCTTTTTTCTGTGCAGCTCAAGGGCAAGATTTAAGGCCGTTTGTCCGCCAAGAGTCGGCAGCAGCGCATCAGGCCGCTCCCTGCGGATAATCTCCACCAGAATGTCGGCATGCAGGGGCTCGATATAGGTGCGGTCGGCAAATTCAGGATCGGTCATGATCGTGGCGGGATTTGAATTTACCAGCACCACTTCAAAGCCTTCTTCCTTCAGTGCTTTGCAGGCCTGAACTCCCGAATAGTCGAATTCGCATGCCTGACCGATGACGATCGGGCCCGAGCCGATAAGCATTATCTTTTTTATGTCTGTTCTTTTGGGCATAATAAACTGTTTAATATGTTTTATTTGTTCAATTGGTTTTGTTGGTTAAAAACTTTAACCCAATCTCAAAAAATCCAATCAGTTCAACCAATATAACTAATCAAACTAATTGAAACAATTCAACTATGTTTTTCTAGGGCTTTCTTGCCTTCAAAGCTCTCGATTGCTGCAGGATAGGCGCCGCTGAAGCAGGCCGTGCAAAAATCCTGCGGATTATCAAAGGGCGACAGTATTCCCTCAAGGCTTACATAGCCGAGAGAGTCGGCGCCCATGAGTTGCCTGATTTCTTCAACGGTACGGGAGGAAGCCACCAGCTCTTCAGAGGTAGGGAAGTCTATACCATAAAAGCAGGGGTTTTTGACAGGGGGGCATGATATGCGCACATGCACCTCTTTAGCGCCGGCTTCGCGGAGCATTTTGATACGTTTGGCCATGGTATTGCCGCGTACGATAGAGTCATCCACGGCAATAACGCGCTTGCCGTTAATCACATCAGGCAGCACCGCAAGCTTCATGTCGGCGGAGTACTTTCTCTGCTTGTCCTCGGGCATGATAAATGTGCGGCCGACATAATGGTTGCGTATAAAGCCGAAATCAAGAGGTATGCCGCTTGCGCGTGAATACCCGAGAGCTGCAGAGTTGCCGCTGTCGGGTATGGGAATGACCATATCGGCATCGACGGGATGCTCCTGCGCAAGACGCCTCCCATAGGCCATGCGCACCTCATGGACATTTTTGCCAAAAACATGGCTGTCCGGATGGGCAAAATATATGTGCTCAAAAATACACTGGCCATAGTGATCGCGCTTTTCGCAGAACATGCTGCTTGTGAGCCCGGATGCAGTTACGGTGACCAGCTCGCCGGGAAGCACATCGCGTATATAGGCGGCGCCGATCAGCGGCAGCGCGCAGGTTTCGCTGGTGAAGATAAAAGCTTCGCCAAGCTTGCCGATTGACAGGGGCCTGAATCCGAGCGGATCGCGCGCAGCCATAATGCTGTCTTTCGTCATTAACAGAAAAGAAAAAGCGCCTTTCAGCTCTCCAAGGGCGCGCTCAACACGGCGGGGCCGGTTACGGAACATGGGGTCGGCAAGGATATGCACAAGCACTTCGCTGTCCGTACTGGTCTGAAAAATCGATCCCGACTCCTGGTACATTCTGCGCAGCATGGTGGCATTGACCAGATTGCCGTTATGGGCGATAGCCCAGATTCCGTCGGCGCATTCGGCAACAAGGGGCTGCACATTCTGTATTCTCGTAGAACCGGTTGTGGAATAGCGCACATGGCCGATGCCGATTTTGCCGCTCAGATCGCAGATAGGCTGTTTTGAGAATACCTCCCCGACAAGACCAAGGCCCTTGACCGATTTAATCTTTTCGCCATTGCTGACGACAATTCCAGCCCCTTCCTGCCCGCGATGCTGCAGGGCGAAAAGCCCCTGGTAGATGAGGGGGGCTGCTTCAGCTACGCCGTACACACCGAAAAGTCCGCAAAACTCCTTTATTTCACTACCCATAGATACCCGCTTTACCGCTGTGAGCGCATATGGGCTCACAGCATATTTGAAAATCGCAATATTTGTTTATACACACACAGTGGCCTGATTGACCACGGTAAAGCCATTGTCAGCTCCACACGGCACCACCGTGGAAACCCTCTCAGTTTTTAAGCGCAGCGGCGATAAATGCTGAAAACAGAGGATGGGGGTCATGCGGCCGCGACTTGAATTCAGGATGAAACTGGCAGCCCAGAAACCATGGATGATCGGGTATTTCGACAATCTCCACCAAATCGGCATCAGGGCACATGCCGGTAACTCTCATGCCGTTTTTCTCCAGCTCATCGAGAAAGGTGTTGTTAAATTCGTAACGATGCCGATGCCGCTCTGATATTTTTTTTATTTTATAGGCTTCAAACGCTTTAGAAGGGCTTGTCAGGCCGCAGGGAAAGGCTCCAAGCCGCATGGTTGCACCGTAGCAAAACTGTTCATCCCGCACCTGCTTTGTCTGTTTCTGATAATCAAACCACTCTTTCAAAAGAAAAATGATGGGGCTCGGGGTATCCTTATTGAACTCAGTGCTATCGGCATCCTTAATACCGCAGACATTGCGGGCAAATTCAATAACGCACAACTGCATGCCAAGACAGATGCCGAAATACGGCTTGTTCTGCTCACGGGCATATCGGATGGCTTCCAGCTTGCCGGGAATGCCGCGGTCACCAAAACCTCCCGGCACCAGAATTCCATTTGCATCCTTAAGTATATCGGCAACATTATCTGCTGTTATGGTTTCGGAGTCGACAAACTTTAAATGAACGCGGGCGCTGTTGGCAATGCCGCCATGAATAAGCGCTTCGTTAAGACTTTTGTATGAATCCTCAAGGTCTATATATTTGCCAACAATGGCAATGGTAGTCATATGCTCGGGGTTTTTCAGTTTTTGCAGCACCTCTTCCCATGTCGCAAGATGCGGAGCACGGGTCCAGATATTCAGAATCTCTATGATTTTTTCATCAAGACCTTCCTGATGCAGCAGCAGCGGCACCTCATAGATTGATTCAACATCCTTTGCCGTTATGACTGCATCCCGGGAAAGATTGCAGAAAAGGGCTATCTTATCCTTGATATCATGGGGCAGAAGCCGGTCTGACCGGCACAGCAGAATATCGGGCTGTATGCCTATCTGAAGCAGCTCCTTGGTGCTGTGCTGCGTAGGCTTGGTCTTGAGTTGCCCGGCAGCGCCCAAATAGGGAACATAAGTCAAATGAACATAGAGGACATTTTCACGGCCTGCATCATTTTTAAACTGTCTGATAGCCTCAAGAAAGGGGAGTGATTCAATATCACCAACCGTACCGCCGATTTCGATAATGGCGATGTCAACCCCCTGCGCCACAAGCCATATTTTATCTTTGATCTCATTGGTGATATGAGGAATGACCTGAACGGTAGCTCCAAGATATTCACCTTTGCGCTCTTTGCCGATAACCCGCTCATAAATCTGGCCTGTCGTATAATTATTTTTTGAGCCCATTCTGGCAAATGTGAAGCGCTCGTAATGCCCCAGGTCAAGGTCTGTTTCATTGCCCTCGTCGGTTACAAAAACCTCTCCATGCTGAAAGGGATTCATGGTGCCGGGATCGACGTTGATATACGGATCAAACTTTAAAAAAGTAACTTTGAGCCCCCGGGCCTCCAGCAATGCCCCCATTGAAGCCGCGGCAATGCCTTTGCCCAGGGCCGACAGTACGCCGCCTGTTACAAAAATAAATTTTGGCTTCACACTACCCCTTTCTGCTGCATAGTTAATAAAACATTTTGTGAGTCTGCGCCACCATGCATATTGCAAAAAATAAAAAAAAGCGGGAGAAGGGCCTCCCGCCTGCAGGATTAATTGATGAACATCATTTCCGCATAGGTGGCAAGAGGCCACTGATCCCGCGGCAGCAGACCTTCGAGCTCGTCCACAGCTGTCCGCAGCTTTGCCATGGCAGGCAGTATCTTTACAGGATGGCCTGTTTTGACTGCTGCCTCCACAGCTTTGCAACCCTTGAGTGTTGCCTCAATATGGAGGGTCACCGTTTTTAAAAGTTCGCTGCTTTCAGTAAGTTTTACGGCCTTCAGCATTTTAGCGGTATCGGCAATAGTTATTGCAAGCTCACGCTGATAGCTGACCGCAGCCGGCACAATCATGGTGCGTGCAATGGTAACCGCACAGTTCGCCTCAAGAATAATGGTCTTTTCATAGTTTTCTAAAAGGGCATTATACCGTGATTCGAGCTCTCGCTGCGTGAGCACGCCGTGCTTTTCAAACAGCTTTACTGTTGCGGGAGCGGCAAATGCTTTCAGCGCTTCCGGCGTAGTCGTAATATTTGGAAGCCCCCTGCGTGCTGCTTCCGCACGCCATTGGGCTGTGTAATTATCCCCATTGAAAAGAATGCGTTTATGCTTCTTAACTATTTTCTGCAGTATGCCCTGCAGAGTTTCATTGAAATTCTTTTTAGCTTTGACTGCCGATTCAAGCTCGGTGCACACCTCGTCGATTGCATCGGCAACAATCGTATTGAGTACGGTATTTGCCGCAGAGCAGTTATGGCTCGATCCGACTGCGCGGAACTCGAACTTGTTGCCGGTGAATGCAAAGGGCGACGTGCGGTTGCGGTCAGTTGCATCGCGGGGAAACTGCGGCAGCGAGGTAACCCCGATCCGAATGACGCCGCCGTTTTTAGAGCTTTTTGCCTTGCCTTTCTCGATCTGCTCAATCACATCATAGAGCTGCTCTCCGAGGAAAATTGAAATGATTGCCGGCGGCGCCTCATTTGCCCCAAGCCGGTGGTCATTGCCTGCTGATGCCACTGCCGCCCGAAGGAGTGCGGCATTGGTATCAACTGCCTTCATGAGAATGCAGATCATGGTGAGAAACTCGGCATTGGCATGGGGATTATCACCCGGGGTCAGCCAGTTGCGGCCAGTCGGGTCGACAAGGGACCAGTTATTGTGCTTGCCCGAACCATTCACACCGGCAAAAGGCTTTTCATGCAGCAGGCACACCAGCCCGTGCTCATCAGCCACATTCCGCAGTACTTCCATCGTCTGCATATTATGATCAACGGCAATGCTCAATTCCTCAAATACCGGTGCGATTTCAAACTGCGCAGGGCACACTTCATTGTGGCGGGTCTTTGAAGGAATCCCCAAACGCCACAACTCGCGGTCTAAATCTTCCATAAAAGCCATAATACGGGGCTTTATGGCTCCGAAATAATGATCTTCCATCTGCTGGTGCTTGGCAGGCTGGCGGCCAAACAGGGTACGGCCGGTCTGCATGAGATCAAGACGGCTTTCATAGAACTGTTTGTCAATGAGAAAGTACTCCTGCTCCGGTCCTAGGGTCGGATAAACGCGCGAACCTCCGTCCACATCCATGCCGAACAGTTTGGCGAGCCGGCACACCTGCTTTGACAGCACGTCCATCGAGCGCAGCAGCGGAGCTTTTTCATCAAGAGCCTCACCGCTGTAGGAGCAGAAAACAGTGGGTATGCAGAGGGTCGACCCCTTTGCGCCGCGTTTTATAAAGGCAGGGCTGGTGGGGTCCCAGGCCGTATAGCCCCGGGCTTCAAAGGTCGCACGGAGACCCCCTGATGGAAAACTTGATGCATCGGGCTCGCCTTGAATGAGTTCCTTGCCGGAAAAATGCATGACGCAGCCGCCTTCGCGATCAGGGTCGATAAAAGCATCATGCTTTTCAGCGGTTGTTCCCGTCAAAGGCTGAAACCAGTGTGTGAAATGCGTTGCGCCCTTTTCCATTGCCCAGTTCTTCATGGCATCGGCAACTTCATCGGCAATTTTCGGATCAAGTGATGCCCTGCGAATTATCGTATCCATGATAGAATCGTAGGCATGCACGGAAAGATAGTTGCGCATGGTTTTTATGGTAAAAACATCTTCCGCAAACAGCTTGGTACAATCAAAAGTAGTCATGTAGAAAAACCTCCTTAAATAGGTAGATACAGTTATAAATAATTTTGCTTCGTTCTGTAAAGCACTCTTTGCCCAAATATGAATTTATTTAATAAATACAATCCTTACAATTAACATTTTACAAGAACAGTGCCAAATCCTTAGTCAGTGCGTCTGCAGTGCCCGCACAGGGAAGACTTTATTGTCTAATATACTGTTTTATCATTAAAAAAATAAATCAAGATGTTTTTAATTACTCAACAGGAGCACGTATTGTTGACTTTTAATTTGACACAATATAACAATTTTGTTATTATACTTAGGACTAAACAACAAATATGTTTATTAAAAACCAGAAAGATACCAGCGTATCATATGAAACAAAAAGAACCGGAAAGCATAAAAACAATCAATGCGCGCTCTGCACAGCAGCTTGCACTCCTTGCAAAAATTTCCCACGCCACATTTCATCAGAATAATATTTCAGCCCTGCTTGAAGATGCACTGGGCATCATGGATACGGAAATGGGCATGTCGCGGGGCATTCTTACCCTGCGCGTGCCTGATACCGATGTCCTGGTCATTGAAGCATCAAAAGGCCTTTCCGCAGAAGAAAAAAAACGCGGCAAGTACAAGCTCGGAGAAGGCATAATCGGCCGCGTGGCGCAGACAAAAAAACCGGCTCTCATCGAAGACTTCACCACTGATCCCTATTTTCTGAACAAGACAAGATCGCGTAAAAAAGATGTGCCCATGGCATTTCTTTGCGTACCGGTTTTGCATAATCACGATGTCATCGGCACTATCAGTATCGACCGGCCCAAAGATGATCTGAACATATTGCGCAGCGACCTGAACTTTCTGACCCTGGTTGCAGATATTCTTGCAGAAGCAGTCGCGCAGATACGCGAGCAGGTTGCCGAGAGGGAAAGCCTGATGGCGGAAAACCGTCAGCTGCGGCAACAGCTCGGAGCACTCTACCAGCCTAACAATATCGTCGGGCGCTGCAGCGTTATGCAGCAGATATATCTCCAGATAGCCCAGGTCGCCGACAGCACGGCAACCGTGCTTGTCCGGGGCGAGTCCGGCACGGGCAAGGAAATGATTGCCCGTGCGATTCACTTTTCAAGCTCGCGGCGAAACAACCCTTTTATTGCGGTCAACTGCGCGGCGCTTCCTGAAAACCTCATAGAAAGCGAGCTGTTCGGCCATGAAAAAGGCTCGTTTACCGGCGCCATGCAGCAGCGAAAGGGCCGCTTTGAGATGGCAAACGGTGGGACTCTCTTTCTTGATGAAATCGGCGATATATCCCCGGCTGTACAGGTTCGCCTGCTGCGGGTGCTGCAGGAAAAAATATTTGAGCGCGTTGGCGGAACCGACAGCATCATGGTCAACATCCGCATCATCGCCGCCACTTCTGCAAACCTTGAGCAGGCCATTGAGAGCGGACAGTTCCGCGACGATCTTTTTTACCGGCTTAACGTATTCCCCATCTATATGCCGCCTCTTCGCGAGCGCCGCTCAGACATCATTCTTCTTGCCGATCACTTTCTGCAAAAATACAATAAGGTTTACGGCAAAACCATAAAACGGATATCAACCCCCGCCATCAACATGATGATGGCCTATCACTGGCCGGGCAATGTCCGGGAGCTTGAAAACTGCATAGAACGCTCCATACTCACCAGTTCCGACGATGTCATTCACAGCTACTGCCTTCCGCCGTCGCTCCAGACATCCGATGAAACCAATACGGCCCTGCTGCCTGCTGACGGCGCGCCGCTGACAACACTGGTGAGCTCCTACGAGCGGGAGCTGATTGTGGATGCGCTGAAAAAGCACCGGGGGAATGTTGCCTCCACGGCCCGCTACCTGCAGACCACGCAGCGCATTCTGCACTACCGGATACTCAGCCTTGGCATAGAAACAAAAAAATACAAGTAATGCCCCCCCATTTTCCTCAAGGCAATTGGCAATATCCTCGACCAAACCTCACTCGATCATTTCAATGACATACGGGTTGTCGTGGCCTCATTTGCATTGATTATTCCTTCCCTGCTCCCCATCGTTTGAACTGAAGCACAGCACCTTTTGAGAAAATATATCCGACATAAGGCAGAGTTTTCTTGCGGCCGTATCAAACACCCGCACAATGCTCTCGTATTTTGCACTTTCCGGCAGAAGTTCCGTGAGCCGGTTTGCCATACCTCCGAGCCAGGCGGTATTCAGGCTGGCCTGCTGATTGCGTAGAAATAAGGCGGCATAAAAAATATCTGTTTCAACGAGGTCCTGAAAAAAATGCGTGCCGAATGAAAGCTCTGGCATCAGCATCTCACCCATGTGCTCAATTTCAACCATGACTGAAATATTGTTTATTTCGGCAAACCGCACCGGCACCCCCAGCGCCGGAGTTGAGGTCCCCCACCTGCCGGGCCCCATGAGCATGACCTGCATCAGGCCCCTGTCTTCAATCTGGCGGTTGAGCCTGCCGATATTCCGTGCAACTTCATATTTCTCGGAAAGATTCAGCCTGATGTACCCTTCAGGATCCACATAAATGACCCGGCTGATCTGCAGCATGACATTGCTGCCCATGAAATTGCCTGTCGAAGAAAACAGCATATCCTCTGAAGGCACTGCCTCCGGCAGCTGCACGCGGGCCTGTACGCCTTTGGTCTGCAGGGGCCGGCACTGCACGAGATTGATGTGAAACAGCCCGTTCGAGTCAAAATTAACGGTAAATTCCGTATCAACGGGATAGTCATACTTATCCTCGAGCTTTTTCAGCATATCACGCATGACAGCGGGAAACGAGCAATCTGACAGCAGCGGATCAAAGGTCAAAAGCCAAGCATCTTTATCGAAAACGCCGCGCTCCCGCATGCGCTCAATGGCCTGCGTATCGCGCATGCCAAAGCGGTCAAAATCAATTTCCGCAGCTCTCTCGACCACAGAGTCAAGCGCAACGGTTTCAAGCTCGTTGTGCGCCACATTCAGAACATCGACATACCGCTGCGAGTATTTCCTCGTATCGCTCAGGCCCGCATGGGCCCGCAGAAGCGGATTGTCAAGAGGCACGATCCGGGGATAATCATTTTCCACGCGGTTGACGGCTCGTGTTCCCAGACCCAGCACCAGCCGCAGCATGCCTGCCTTGGGATCCATATCCGGTTTCCAGACAAAGGCATTATAGGAAATGCCGACACCGGCCAGATCCGGAAAAAAAAATCCGTTATGGTGCGAGCCTGATACCCGCTGCACAAGCAGCGCCATCTGCTCATCATGCTCGGCAAGGCCGCGCTGCTTTCTATAGGTCAAGGCATCCTCGCCCATGGTGCTGGCAAAAACCTGCCGGACATAGTCTTTAAAGCGTTTGAAGCGCTGCTCGGGCGAGCCCTGATTGACGCAGAACAGGCTTTCATATTTTCCGGCAAAGGCATTGCCGAAGGCATCCTCAAGAAGGCTGCTGGAGCGGATGATGATGGGCGACTGGCCGAAATACTCGATCAGTTCCCAGAACTGGTCCTCGATCTCCTCGGGAAACGCCCCCTCCAGCATTTTTTCCTTGAGAACACGGGCGGCTTCAAAATACCCCTCCTGTGTCTTGTGCTCCATCAGAAGCGGCCACCAGCCATTTGAGACGATATAGGTATAGAAAACATCGGAGCCGATAAAAAAAGAATCATGGGGCTCCAGCAGCACCCGCCAGTCCCGTGAGCTGTCCTGAAGAAGAATTTTGCGCGCTATCAGCATGCCGGCTGCCTTGCCGCCGATATAGCCGGTGCCGATAATGCGCTCCTTGATGGCAAGCAGATCCTGCAGGGTGAGTGTCTTTTTTGCAAGATCCAGAATGCGTTTTTCCCGGCCTATCATGACCAAGCACAGCAGCTCCAGTGCCTTTTGCCTGTCAGTATCCTCGCTGTGACGTTGCAGAAGATCCTGCACTTCCATAAACAAACGGTCCCAGGAGTCAAGGTGCCGTCGTGTCTGAACAGTGCTTTTGCCGGTTATAAAGGAGGTAAGCTTTGCCAAATCGATACTGCTGGTGACCGGTATGAAGGATTCGCCCGTTTTTTTATGCGGCAGAAACATTGTCGGCGAATATCTCCCAAGCACCTTCAGGGGATGCACATAGGTGTCGCTGCCCGTATTATAGACATCCATCAGAAGCTGGGTGGTTTCCCTGATGCGGGCTACCGTTTTATAGGAATGACGGCTGCGGATGAGGCCGAAATAGGCAATGGTATCGAGCTGAAAGAGATACGGGCAGGTTATCCTGAAAAAATTGCCAATCATCAGATCCGTTGCCCAGGCTGACAGGAGGTCTGACAGGCAGTCAAAAACATAATAGGCGCCGATACCTTCCCGTGCAACAATTCCATGAACCTGCGTTGAAAACGACTCAAACCCGAGCTTGGCGTCAAGCTCATAGCAGGTTACTTCTGCCGATGGCTCAACCAAAACCCGGTGGCGGGCAAATTTTACATAAATAATTTTTTTGCGGTCTGCAATGGCCCGCTGGACAAAAGGGGTTACAAAGCCGGCATAGTCATCGATAGTATCAACCTGCCAGACCACATTATCACCGAGCCGCAGATGGTCGATTACCGCATCAAAGCCGGAAATTCCTGTCGTTGGGTACATCGACGTTTTCATAATTTGCGCCGCATATCAAATAAATACAGTAATTTCAAGCTGTTAAATAAGAATGCATGATAAATACATTCAACTTGGCCCATTAAAAAAGCCGATCGATTATGATCGGCTTTATCCAGTCAGTAATCGATGAGGCTAACAGCCTGTATCATTTTTCACACGTGCATGACTCTTCAAGCCCGCTGTCAATTTTAACCACTTCCGGAGCCGCTTTTTTTGGTCCTATTTTGCGGTACACCTGCGCGGGTTGGAGTTTCTTCCCGTCCACGGTCAGCAGTTCATCGACAGCGATGCCGAACAGCTTTTCATTTTCCTCAAGATAGGGTTTGATCAGTTGCCAGTCGGCATCCGTGAGCTCGAAATACTGGCCGCCGTTGAGTTGCTCGTCGACCAGCCTGCCCCGCGGATCACGGACATAAATGGCGCCGCCGGAGGCCAGGGAGAAAATATTCGAGCCCGGGTAGGGGGAATCGTATTCCCTGATACTGCCGTCCCGATCGTCAAAACCAATGCCGTTGAGTACGACAAAGCCACCGCCGCTCAGCGGATCGCCGGCCATGAATGATTCGGCCAGATAATCAAGGGCTGTGCCGTTAATCACAACGCGGGGTTTGCCCACGGCATTGATCAGGGGCCGGCCCGCTGCATTCCCCAGAATATAGGCTGTACCGCCCTTGGCGCCGTACATGAAAGTCTGGCCCACATCGCCGTACACGACGAGCTTGCCGGCCTTCATGATCTGGCAGAGCTGGTCCTGGGCATTGCCGTGCACATGAATTTCCATGCCGTCTATGCCCGAGGCGAGATAATCACCCGATGCTCCGTACACGTCGATGCGCACGCCTTCGGTGGCTGCGCCGAAGCCGCAGCCCGTAAAGCGCTGGCCGCGGTATTTATAAACAATAAACCGCCGCCACCCCAGCTTGTAGGCCGCCACAATCAGGACAGCATCGCACAGGTCGCCCTCGGGCTCGAATTTCTCGGCGTCAATGACCAGCACCGCATCATCCCGGAGGGGTGCGCGGAGGTGTTTCCGGGTATCGAAATCGATATGACTGTATTTCGAGCCGGAGGATTCGGTTATGCCCGGTGTAGCGGCGAATATCGCGTCAAGGCTTGCTTTGAGCACATGCAACAGGGAACCGCGCTTCACCGATCCCGTAGCATAGCGCCGGTCACTCAGCATGGTCAGAGCTTCAATGGCGATGGTCTTGTTGGCATCGCTCTGCAGGCCGATATGTTCAAGTGCCTTGATACTGCAGGTGAATGTCTCGGCTGAAAACGATTTCAGCCCGTCCCGGATAGAGGAAAAAACGCCTGCCGCTGCCGCATCGGCCCCTGCCTGGAACAAGGGGGCAAACCTGGCTGCTGCGGCCTGAACGTCAGCATCGGTCGCCTTTGAGGGCATGGTGCAGATCTGCTGGTCACGGGGTGTGGTGATACTGTTTCCGAACTTATCCGTGCAGATGAGTTTTTTTGCGCCGTTATCGCTGTCGACAAGACTGAAGATGAAGGAGCCGCCGTCGGTATAGCTGCCGCCGCGGGCATTCCAGTACTTGTCGGCAACAGGCCGGAACCTGGCATCCTCGCGCTCGAGGGACATGAGGGTCGCGTCAATTGCCTGCTTTTCCGAGCACACGAGGCCGATCTGCACATCGCCGCTTTCCTGCAGGGCGAATACCTGGGGCCGCAGCATGGCCGTATCAGTTATGCCGATAAGCTGCAGCGCTTTATCGGCTATGTTATTGCGCGCGATGATAAAAAACCAGGGGCCGTCAGGGGATGCGCCAACATGATGCGTCTGAATGGCTTTATATATCTTTTGCTTAGCAGGAGGCAGCAGATCAAAATCCATTTCCGATGTGGGCGCCAGGGCCTCAATCAGATATTCCAGGGGATACTTGTACACGCGGCTCCACAGGTCGAGCATGAGCGCAGCCTCTTCGGTATCGGTGAGAAACAGCGGAATATAATTGCGCTGCTTCAGATACTCGCTTACGGACTGGTAGTTGGCGAAGTCGCCGTTGTGCACCAGGGCCTCATTGAGGGCGCTAAAGGGATGGCAGCCGCCGGGGTGCCACACGCGGCCGCGGGTCGGGTAGCGCTGATGGGCGATCCAGGCATGGGCTTTGAACTCCTCAAGCTTGTAATACTTCACCACGTTTTCAGCATAGCCCACGATTTTCAGTATCATCATGTTGCGGCCGTGGGACATGACAAAGGCTTTTTTCTCGCCCAGGGAGGCATAATATTTCGCGTTGATTTTAAAGCTGTTGCGGTACACGAACTCGTCTTCGGCATCGCGGCGGTCAAGGGCCGTTAGGCCATTGTCGCTGATAAATGCGTCAAGCACGTCTGCTTTTACCCTTACAAAATACCGGATGATCTCGGGCGGCTTCACCTCAAGGCCGATGCTGCGGTAGTCGTCGATGCGTTCGAGCTTTTCCGATTTATCGATGGTGAAGCAGGGGAAGATGAACTGCTGTTCGATTGCAGGGGCAGCAGATTCGTCAAGCAGCGCGATGTGCAGCATATAGTCGTCGTCCAGCACCTGCCGCGACACACCCAGCGCTTCGGGGATGAAGCCAACGGCAGCGATACCTCCGCCCTTGCCGTTGCCCCTGTTGTGCATCTGCACCGAGGGTTCAAAAATATTTTTTCCCGTCACGGGGATGGAGCTGATGAAACCGGTAACACCGCAGCCGCCTTCCTCTTCGGTGTTCCGGGCAAGCGGGGGCACCTGGCGGCACAGCTCTGTGCGGGATTCAAGAATTTGTTCTGCTCTGTTCATTATATGAACTCCGATATAAAATTTCATCTGTAGGGGCGGTTAGCGAACCGCCCCTACCATTATTCATTTTTAACTATAATCAACATGCTCGAGCAAGTCGGTCCGGCCCACCAGCTCGGTGACGCTTTTCATGCCCATGCGCTGCAATATGTCGACGAGCTGGTAGTTCCAGGCATGGTACAGGTTGGTGAGTCGCTGAGTCGCCCAGTCGTCATTGAACAGGTCTGCAAGCTCCGAGTCAGTCGAGGCGATGCCGCGGGCACAGCCCCGGCCCGATTCGCAATTCCCGCAGCGGACGCACTCAAGAGCTACCATTTCAGCCGTTCCTATGACCGCGCCGTCGGCGCCGAGACATATGGCCTTGACAAGATCATGGGCGGTGCGTATTCCGCCGGAGGCGATAAGGGTCACCACATCACGGGCGCCTTCGTCCCTGAGAAAATTGTGCACCTTCGGGATTGCGTACTCGATGGGCATGGCGATATTTTTTTTCGCGATATCGGGCGCCGCGCCCGTACCTCCGTAACCGCCGTCGATGTGGATGATGTGGGCGCCGGCATAATAGGATCCGACAGCTACCATGTCGACGTCATTGGGCGTTGAAACCTTAACCGATACCAGGGCCTTCGGGTTCATCTGCTTGATCCAGTCGATATGCTTTTTGTGGTCCTCGATGGAGTAGACCGAGTGGAAGGGAAAAGGCGAAAACAGGGGCGTGCCCTGAACAGCCTCGCGCATCCGGGCGACGCTTTCGGTATTCTTTGTGCCGAGCAGATGCCCGCCAAGGCCCGGCTTTGCTCCCTGGGCATACTTGAATTCAACGATCTTGACGCGCTGGATCGTTTCCTCTCGCACACCGAAAAGGCCGGTGGCGACCTGGGTGATCACGTGATCATCATAGGGATACAGCATTTCCGGATACCCGCCTTCGCCGGTGCAGGTGAAGGTGTTCCATATTTTTGCATTGCGGGCCTTTGACAGCATCGTCGCAAGGCTCACCGAGCCGAAGGACATGCCTCCGCCATAGACGGGCGTCGATATCACCACATCTGCGCGGCCGTCAGCCCTTCGGTTCAGGCGTATGGCCGTTGAAATCTCCTCACGATTCACTTTGGCGGGGTTTTCCGGGAACTTCAGGCGCAGCTTGTCGAAGCCGCCGCCGGAATTGCCGAGATTATACCCCAGATCCGTGCGCTCGGGCGGATACCCTGTCTCGGCCATGATCCAGGTTGCAACAATCATGTCCGAGGTCCAGCGGCAGTCCCCCAGGGCGTCATACATTGGATTGAGTGACAGGCTCAGTGCCTTGCGGGGGCAGCGGTACACGCAGTAAAACTCGTCATTCTTGCGGCACTCATAGCCGATGCATTTATAGTCGATGGGCGGCCGCATTTTATTGTGGCCCTCGATGCGCTCGTGCACCCCGTAAGGGCAGCTTTTCGCACACATGCCGCAGTTAATGCAGGCATCAGACCTGGTGACCTTGTACTTGGGCACCTGATGCTTGAACCGCGATGGGATTGGTTTTATAACTACGCTGTCTGGTTTCATACGCTTGCCGCTTCCTGGTTCTGAAAAAGTTTACCAAAAATATCCTTATCGATTTCATCGAAAAATATCGCCCTGCCCGTTTCGCCCCGCAGCCGTCTGGCCTCACGGATGCCCATAGCTCCCATCATTTCAAGAATCTGCGAGTGCCAGGCGCCCATGAGATTTACTATGCGCTGCCGCGCGATGGCTACCGGTACTGTATCTATACCCTCGGGCATGACAATTTTCTTTTCCGGCTCCTGATACACGAGCGCTCCCAGGGCGATAAGGAGAGGCAGCCCTACCGCGGTAAGGTCAGCGCCGCAAATACAGGCTTTGGGAACATGTTCGGCCATGGCAATACCGCCGGAAGCAATAATCGAGATTTCATCGCGTACCCGCTCATCTACCAGCCGCAAATGGACAGCCCGGATAACATCCTTGATATAGCGGCCTCCCGGTACTTCCATGCCGCAGTAATCTGCGGCGATCTGTACGATTTCAACACCTGCCCGTACAAGCTCAACAACCCGTTCCTCTATACCGGATGATGCGGGGATGCGAACGATGACCAGAGCAGGGGACAGATTTCTGACCGATTCACGTATACTGCAGAAATTTTTCAGCAAAGCATCGCTGTAGTCGATGGCAATGACCCGTGCATGCCTGATAAGCTCAGCGTGGAAAAGGACCTGCTCGGCGCTCATCAGCGGTATAATATGCTGCATGTTTTTTTGCACATCATCGGTGATGTTTTCAGCAGGGAGTATGACGAAGGAATCAATTTTTTTGGCTGCCGCTACGATTGCCTGCTTGATATTGGGCGTGATGAGTTCCGATGATGGTATGTCTAAAATAATCGGAATCGGCACATTGACAACGTCGAAAACCTTCGAAACAAGGGCGCCCGAGGCGTCGAACTCGAGGTGGTTGAGCTTTCTGCCCAGCTCCACGGCGGTCGAAATATACTCGCGTCCGTGAATGCCGTCGCGCGTTGGCCGGACGATCTCGGACATGTCGGTCCACATGCCGTCAAAACCCGGGCCCGTAAAAGGACCGCGGTACCCGGCGCCCGATACGGGCACCTTGCCGTCTTCGGCCTGCTTCCAGATGGAAAGGAACATGTCGGGCTTCCAGTACGGCCCGCCCAGGGCCTGGAACTCGGGATCGAGAGATTTCACTAATGCGCCGCGCGGGCATTCCTGAATGCATCGGAAGCAATTTTTGCACGCCACCATGTAGGGTTCGGCAATCTTGCGGATATCAGCCTCAGAGCGCTTGTGCGCTTCATAAATGCAGACCTTGGTGCACTTTCCGCAGTTAATGCAGTTTTCGCCCCGGGTGATTTTGAACTTGGCTACAAGCTTCAGGTCCAGGGGCGTGGGGTTAATTTCAATGTGATATTTTTTCGGCATACGCACTACATTCAATAGGATTAGGATCATGTGTAGGGGCGTATGGCCTACGCCCCTGCTTCTTATGAATTCCGCTCGACCATGTCCCAGTATTCCTTGCTGGCATCTATGGTTTTTAAAAATTCCTTGATTTTTTCATCCGGCCTGGCGAAATTGGCTTCAAGGCGGCGCTCCAGTGCATCCCAGAGCGTCATCAGGTCGAGGTTGGTTTGGCAGATTTCCTCGCAGGCCCTGCAGTGCATGCACATATAGGCGTTTGCCGCCTCCTCGGCCGTAACGGGCTGCCCGGCAATGAGCTTTTTGGCAAGTTCAATTTTACCCTTGCCGCTGACTGCCTCGTTTTTAAGGACCAGGTAGGCCGGGCATACGGCCATGCAGTTGCCGCACTTGGCGCAGGCATGCGTACTGAGCTCAAGATCAAGGGAGTCGAGCTTCTTGTCCTTGCCGAAAAGCATGGTCGCGATCGGGCCGATTATCGGCGACAGCAGAATAAGCAAACGCATGGAAAGCCCGAACACCATGGGGTGGAACAGCAGCGCCGGAATGTTCATGAACTTCGACCCAACCCGAAGGTGCTTGCCGGGGTTCATGATGCCGTTCGGGTCGGTCTTTGCTTTGTAGGCCCGTATTTCAGCCTGCTGCTCGGAGCTGAACAAATGGTTGACGAAAGCTGCATTCCAAATCCCCAGGCCGTAGGGCTTGGCGCCCATGGAAACGGCGGCCTGCGTGAGCATGGAAACAAGCGGCATGTGGATCATGTACTTGAGCTTCCGCGAGTCGCAGAGAAATGTTGTCATGATAAGGGCCCGGCTCTGGTCCAGGATATAGGAATCAATACAGATCTCGGTCCCGTAATACCTTCCGAGTGTTTTAGCCTTCTCAATGAAGGCCGCGGCATCAGCTATGGGCAGGACAACTTCGCTTGCCAGCAGCGTCGGGCCCAGGCGTTTTGCTTTCATGCCGAAGAGCCGCTCGTTCCACAAGTAGGATGCAGCATAGGCAGGAGATTGCTCATAGGTGCCGAATTGCCTGATAAGGTCCAGAAACTGCTGTTCCTCAGCGGTATTTGAAAATTCGACCAGCACGCCCGCCTTTTCCTTGAAGACATTGGCGTGCATTATTTCATTGGTTTCACGCAGGTGATTCTCGTCGATGAATCTGATCACATTGGCAGCTGTTTTCTGCCCGGCTGCCTGGGCTATGAAATCAAATGCATCCTTGTCGGTTGCAAAATAAAAAATATGCGCATAGGAGTTTTTCGGCAGTTCGCGAAGCTTGAGGGTCACTTCGGCAATTATACCGAACTGGCCCTCCCCGGAGACGAAAAAATCGAATTCCCGGTCAGCTGGCGTCAACTTTTTTACCTCTCCGGCCGGGGTGACCACGGTCATTGACTGGATCTGTTTAGCAATGTGTCCATAGCGGTAGCTGTTGATGCCGTAGCCGCCGGTGGCGATCCAGCCGGCAACGGTGGAGAACTTGCTGGAAGGATAGGTCATCAGGCACAGGTCGTCTTTTTTAGCCAGTATGTCGATATCGCTCCACCTGGCGCCAGCCTCAACCGTCACGGTCTTGTGTGCTTTGTCGAGCACAAGGATTTTGCGCAGCGGCGAAAGGTCGACAACAATGCCTCCCTGTGTTGGAATAACGCCACCAAACCCCCACGAGGCTGCGCCTCGCGGTATAACCGGGATTTTCTTTTCATGGGCAAAGGCGAGCACCTTCTGGATCTCATCTATGCTCTGCGGCTGGACGACAAAATCAGGCTGCGTTTGAAAAAAAGTCTGCGTCATGATATGCGGCACATCGCCGATATCATGGCTGTACATGTTTTTTTCAGCAGCACTTCCAATAATTTTAATCCCGCCGGCACTAGTTCTGAACTCGTCTTCAAGTTTCATAATGGCTGATCTCTTCGGCTTGAATCTGCGCCAGTGGCGCTCTTAAAATATGTTTATTTCAAAAATACACTTTGCAAAAGCGATGCCATGATCAAATCAAACCGGTAACACATTGAAAATTAACAGTAATTTAAAAACAGGCAGCAAAAGCAGAAACAGTTAAGCAGGAGCAGGTGTTGTTTGGTTAGCCCTATTATGACATTTTTGTAAAGCACCATTTCATTATTGTAATATATTGACGGGTATCATACTTCTCAAAAGACTCATGCGCGAGTTCGTTTTCAGTATGGACTAATCTAACAGTGTAGCATGCCCTTGGTGGCTTTCCTGCTATTTTTAAACCAAGGGCCTGGTTTAAAAATACATCACGAAAACGGAACAGTACATGGGCAGTATGCGGGTGAGGCGGACTGATATAGTGTGAAATTGTACCGTAAAAAAAGCCCCCGGAGTCCGGGAGCTCGCTGTGCAATGCTCAGTTTGCAGGTGTATGGCAATAGCCGATGGCTTTAAGCGCCTCCTCAGCATGAAATGAACTGCGAACAAAGGGCGATGAGGCAACATAGCGAAAGCCCATCTCATAGCCCAGTACGCGGTATTCTTCAAATGCTTCGGGCGTTATGAACTCCGTGACTTCGAGATTTTCAGCAGCCGGACGCAGGTACTGCCCGATAGTCAAAAAATCACAACCCACGCTGCTCAAGTCGCGCATCACGCCGATAACCTCCTCGCGCTTCTCGCCTACGCCGAGCATAACACCGGATTTCGTGCAGACATCAGGATTTAATTTTTTTGAATTCGCCAGCACCTGCAGCGAATTTTCATAGCTTGCGCCCTGCCGCATGGCAAGGTACAGCCTCGGTACGGTTTCAAGATTATGCGCAAGGATATCCGGCCGGGCATCAATCACGATTTTCAGATTATCAATTGATGCCTTCAAATCGGGGATAAGAACATCCGTAGTTGCCTCGGGCAGTATGCGATTAATGGCTGCAATGGTTTTTGCAAACTGCCCTGCCCCGCCATCGGGCAGATCATCGCGTGTGACCGACGTAACGACCACATGCTTGAGCTTCAGGTCCCGCGATGCCAGTGCTACATTTTCCGGCTCCTCCGGGTCGGGATCAAGCGGCTTGCCGGTTGCTACCCCGCAGAAGGCGCAGTTTCGGGTGCAGATATTGCCCAGTATCATGAATGTTGCCGTTCCAGCCTTGAAGCAGCTGCCCATATTGGGGCAAACGGCGCTTTCGCAGACCGTGTGCAGGTGATAGCGGTCCAGCAGTGCTTTCATTTCTTTCAAAACGCGCTCGTCAACACCCTTAACGCGTATCCATTCTGGCTTTTTTGTTATGACCACGGAAGGTCCTCCCTTGCAATAGCCTTCGGCCGGGCAGAAAAAATCAATGCATACTGCCTGACCAGGCGCTGTTTGACTTCATGTATATCGACCTCACGGCCCAGAACCGCATTCATGCTGGTAACCCCTTTATCCTTGATACCGCAGGCTATAATCATTTTATAGTGGTCCATATTCGGGCTCACATTCAGAGCAAAACCATGCATGGTTATCCAGCCGCTCTTTACGGCAATCCCGATTGCGGCAATTTTACTGCTTCCGACCCAGACGCCCGGGTGCTTCGGGTCACGACCGGAATTAATGCCATATTCCGCCAGGGTATTGATGAGCAGCTGCTCCACATTGCGGATATAGGCATGTAAATCCTTGCCGTGCTGCTTCAGATCGAGAATGATATACCCGGTAATCTGTCCGGGCCCGTGATAGGTTACATCGCCCCCGCGGTCGGTTTTGCACACTTCAATGCCGTGCTCGGAAAGAATCTCCTGGGGGGCGATGATATTCCTGAAGGTTGCCTCCCGGTTAGCGGTAACTACGGGAGTGTGCTGTAAAAGTATAAAGGTGTCCTTTATTTCATCCCTGCTGCGGGCATCAACCAGCTTTTTTTGCAGTTCAAAAGCCTCAGTATAACCGATCCTGTCGATATCGATTACCCAGCTTTCACTTTTCTCCATAGTGTTTCCTGTTCTTATCCGCATCCCCCTGTAATTTTAATCTAATCACTATACCAGTGTTTGCCTTTTTGCTCAAGGCTGTTTTCCGGATAAAAGCATTCTTTGCAGTGATTGCTTGACCTTTATGGCAAAAAAAATTATGTTTGTAGACAATTTAAGAACTGTTACCGCACCGGCAATCAAAGGGGAGCACCGAAATGAATTT
Organism: Deltaproteobacteria bacterium; assembly: GCA_016932595.1. Taxonomy (GTDB): domain Bacteria; phylum Desulfobacterota; class WTBG01; order CAIYCZ01; family CAIRTM01; genus CAIWCT01. Next base: position 7,066 of record JAFGCP010000087.1, on the reverse strand, counting down.
TCGAAGCATGTTTATCTGCCTGCTGGCCGTATGCCTTATTCAGGGATGCGCGTTTATTTCAATACCGCTTTCATCCAGGACTCTGCCCCTGGAAGAAAAGGTGCTCGAAGGCGAAGGCCGCGACAAGATACTGCTCATTGATATTTCAGGCGTTATCTCCTCGGAAAAGAAACGGTCATTCGCCGATCTTGACTCAGGGCCGGATATGGTGGCTCGCGTCAAGGAGGAACTGACCCAGGCAGCCGAAGACGACCGCATCAAAGCCATCATACTTAAAATAAACAGCCCCGGCGGCACGGTCACGGCAAGCGATATCATCTACAAGGAGATACTAAAGTTCAAGGAGAAAAATAAAATATTTGTCACCGCATCACTTATGGATATTGCAGCATCCGGCGGCTACTATATAGCCTGTGCTGCAGATACTGTCGTTGCGCATCCGACCACGGTTACGGGCAGCATCGGCGTTATTGCGTTGAAGTTTAATGTCAAGGGCCTGCTGGACAAACTGGGAGTGCTGGATGATACGGTCAAGGCAGGAGACATGAAAGATATTCTCTCGCCATTCAGACCCATGACGGACGAGGAACGAAAAATCATGCAGGATATTATCGACTCCCTGCACCGGCAGTTTATGGATGCTGTCGTGCAGGGAAGAAATGAACTCTCCCTTGATGAAGTAAAACCCCTTGCCGATGGACGCGTGTTTACGGCAAAGCAGGCTCTGGACTATCAGCTTATCGATGATATCGGCTACCTCGACGATGCCATCGAGATCACCAAAAAAGAAACAGATATCGAGGAAGCCCGCATCATCACCTATTACCGCCCGTCTGCCTATAAAAACAATATTTACTCCCAGACCAGTTTCAGCGTCTTTAATTTCGGCGAAAACGACTTCCTGGCATATCTGCCTGTGCGGTTCATGTATCTGTGGAATCCGTAATTTTTTGATATATCATGCCGACCATCACCATTGACAACTGCACAGCGCACTACCGCATGTCAAAGCGGGCATCTCCTGATACTCCCGCCGCTGTCTGTGTGCACGGCTCCGGCGCCGACAGCGTAGTGTGGGGCTATCAGGTAAGCAGGCTCAGCAAACAGTTTCGCATTATTGCCCCTGATCTTCCCGGCCACGGCGCAAGCGAAGGCGCTGCGCTTGAAAGCGCTGAAGCCTATGCGCGCTGGATTGACAGGTTTGCGCTGGCGCTGGAGCTTGATACATTTTTTCTGATGGGCCACTCCTTCGGCGGGGCCATCGTGCAGGAGTATTCGCGGCTGTTTCCTGAGAAGCTCAAAGGAATACTTCTTATTGCAACCGGCGCCGGGTTCAAACTCTCAAGCTCCTACCGTGAACTGCATGAAAACGGCGTGGATGTGGAACGCCTTAACAGTGATGCAATTCCCGCGTCAATCCGTCAGGGCTATGACATGCTAAAAAAAGTGAGCGGCCCGGCGCTGCATGCAGACCTGCTGGCGGCAGGCGCCTTTAACAGCACGGCCTGGATTTCCGCGATCCAGGTACCGGCGCTGGTGCTCTGGGGCAGCGCAGACTGTATCACCCCGCGCGATTTGCCTGAGCAGCTTGCCTGTATGCTACCAAATGCCTCATTTCATGTCATTGAGCATGCAGGCCATGTGCTCATGGTTGAGGCGGTTGATGCTTTCAATACAGCTGTTGCCGCATTCATGATAAAAATATCCGGCTACGGCAAATGATCATCTATTTTTGTCTGTTATAACTCCATCTCGTTATGCTTTAAAAAATAAATTTTCAGATAAACAAATTCAACTTGCGTCCATCCCCATAAAAACTGTATGCTAACTATTATAAATTTGGAGCAATAAGTACTGAACTAGGAGGCCATGACAATTCATTTTGACAGTTTCCTACTGTAGGAGCGGCTTCAGCCACGAAACGATCGCGCATAAAATGCGCTCCTGCAAAGCGGACACAATACATACTTTGAAATGTCACGGCCCACTGTCATTGAAAGAATTGATACAACTTCAAGCAGCGCCGGTATTCCAATAGCAAAGCACAGTTTATCGTTTCCAGATTTCATTGATTGCACTGGGGCATTCTTCGCAAACAGCATCAAATTCATGCTGAGATTTCATTTGCTGAATTATTACGCAGTGCTAAACTTAGCAGCAATAGTATTGTCAAAATTATTTTTTTTATTGCAAAATTTATATTTTCATTTATTTTAAGTTTTAGCTTTATCCGTCAGCGGTTGAAAAAAAATAAAAATTGTTGATAATTAAAAGATTTAGTGTACTATCTAATTGCACACAAATCAAAGAATGGGTAACGACATGAAAAATATTCTTCGTTTAATAAGTACAGTTGCCTTCATGGTTTGCGTTTTTTGCTTAAAACCTGCAACCGGCTTTGCTCTCGATCCGGTTACGGATACTGGCCCTATATCTGAACCTGCCCTTGCCATAAAAAACAACAGGGTTGAAATGCCGCTGAAGAGCGTCCTGTTGCTGGGTCTGAAAAACAACCTGAACATACAGTTTGCCAGCTATACCCCGGGCATTACCGAAACAGGCATACAGCTTGAAGAAGGTAAATTCGACACGCTCTTAAGCACGCAATATCAAAAAAATCGCAGCGTGACGCAAACAGGCAATGCACTGGGCAGCACTTCCAGCCCCGTGGTCAAAGAGGAACGGCATAACTGGGAAGGCAAGCTGCAGAAAAAATTTCTGACGGGAACCCAGGCGGAACTGAAAACGACCAATGAAGAATATCTGACAGACACAAGCTTTCAGGGACTGAAGCCGCAGTTCAAAAACACTATCGCTTTGTCGCTTACCCAGCCCCTGCTGAAGGATTTCGGCATCGGCATTAATGAAACATTTATAAAAATCGCCAATCTTAATTACGAAACATCGGAATACGAGTTCCGCGATCAGGTTATGAATGTCATGTACCAGATAGAGGCTTTTTACTGGGACCTTTATTACAGGAACCAGGATTTGCTGGCCAAGCAGGACTCCCTTAAGCAGGCCGAGGAACTGCAGCGCGAATTCAAAATTCGCATCGAAGCCGGGGCGCTGGCGCCCATAGAAATCCATCAGGCCGATGCCAATGTTGCCCAGCGCAAACAGGAAGTCATCGTTGCGCAGGCCGCGGTTCAGGCTGCCGAGGACTATCTGAAGGCTGCTCTTAATCTCTATGATCAAAAGGAGTACTGGGATATTGAAATATTTCCCTCAGACCTGCCCAATGTCATCAACATAAAACCATCAGTTGATGATTGCGTAAAAACGGCCTTTGAAAACCGGCCGGATTTGAAGCAGGCACAGCTGGGCATCCGGGCATCGGAACTGCAGCTCAAATACGCTAAAAACCAGAAACTGCCCAATCTTTCCCTGTTCGGTTCAATGGGCACAAGCGGCATAGCCGGAACGCCTTCATCTACCGCCGGCGTCTTTGGCCCCTTTTATCAAGGGACCAAAAGTCCGTACAACGGGCAATGGGATAAAGCGCGCAGCGAAATGCTCAGCGGCGACTTTTACAACTATGTCATAGGCGTAAAGTTTGAAGTACCGATTGAGAACAATATTGCCAAAAGCCAGTACCAGAAAGCACGGCTGCAATCGGAACAGGCTGTAACAAACATGAAATCGGTCGAAAATATCGTTATCAACGATGTTCGCGAAGCGCTCAGGAGGCTTGATACAAGTTATAAAGTTATTGATTCCGCCACAGCAAACCTTACCTTTACAAAAGAAAAGCTCTGGGCAGAGCAGAAGAAATACGAAGTCGGCATGTCAACAGCCCGCGATGTGTTAGACTTTCAGCGCGATGTTGCTCAGGCAAAGAGCACGCTTGCGCTGGCAAAATCCGAGCACAGCAAAAGCATTGTCAATCTTTCACGCGTCACCGGCGTGCTTATCGAGCAAAAGGGCCTGCAATACAAATAAAGCGCGGCCTTTCTAAAAATATAAAACATATGTAACTTTTAACGAAGAGACGGACTATGGAAGATGCAGTAACATTCAAGAACGTAAATGAACTGATCGGCGTGATACACCGCTATATGCGGCGATTCCTTGAATCGAACATGAAAAAATTCGAGATTACGCCGCCGCAGTTTGAGGTGCTCGTGACCCTCTGGGTCGAAGACGGCGTTGTTCTGAGTGAGCTCGGGCGCCGCCTGTCCCGTGATGGGCCAACAATAACCGGCATTATCGACCGCATGGAAAAGAAAAAACTGCTGGTGCGCAAGCGAAGCCTGCGGGACCGCCGCGTCATACAGGTCTACCTGACCCCCATGGCCTGGGAGATCAAAGAAAATCTGATGAAAATGCAGTCGGAAGCAGCCCGTGATATAGCCGGCAGTTTTACCCAGGAGGATGTTTCAACGCTTGAAAATCTGCTGCGCAAAGTACTGTGCAATATCGAAGAAAAAATAGTGCCGCGCATTGAGCAGTAGCAACAAATTATTGAAAATACTTTAGTATTTTTTTCTCTAGCCTCTGGCATCAAAAAGTATTTTCCAGGCGGCTAAAAATATGCTATGGTTAATTAGTTTTACGCTAAGTAAAATACGAGCCGCGTACGTATGCACGGCAAAAATCAAAGTTTCAGAAAGGAGAAGCAACTGATGGCATTAGAAAAAGTTGAATACGATGCGGGGCATTGCCAGAGATGCTCAACCTGCAAATGGTCGCATCTGTGGGAAATCAAGAGCCATAGATTTTCCCGCAACTGTCCGTCTGTCTGGTATGGAAAATACGATGCCTATGCAGCCCAGGGAAAAAATGACATCACCACCGGTCTTCTTAAAGGTGAGCTCAACTGGGAAGAGGACAAAGACAAACTTCTTGAGATCATCTATCGCTGCCCCGTCTGCGCTGCCTGCGATATCAACTGCAAGCGCATCATGGATCTTGACATCATCGGCGTTCTCGATGCTCTGCGTGAAGAGGCATGCGAAAAGGGAGTTGGCCCCCTGCCCGCTCACAAGGAGTTTATTCAGAGCATCATGAACTATGACAATGTCTGGAAGCAGCCGCGTACGCGCCGCGCCAACTGGGCAAAGAAGCTTGGCATTAAGGACCTGTCCAAGGCAGGCGAAAAGGCCGACGTGCTCTACTATGTCGGCTGCACCTATGCCTATAAGCCGGGCTTTGAAACCGTTCCACAGCGCACAGCTCAGCTTCTTAAGTCCGCAGGCGTTGATTTCGGCATTCTCGGCGCCAAGGAAATCTGCTGCGGCGGTATTGCGGACAATGTCGGCGACAAGAAAAGCTTTGAAGAAATCGCCATGAAAAACATCAAAATGTTCGAGGAGCTTGGCTGCAAGACCATTGTGACCAACTGCCCCGGCTGCTTCATGACCTTCTCGGAGAAGTATGCGCACCTGCTGAAAAAAGACACCAAGGATCTGCCCTATGTATGCAAGCACTCCACGCAGTTCATCGCCGAGCTTGTCGAGGCTGGAAAAATAAAATTCAAAAAGCCCCTTGACCTGCAGGTCACCTGGCATGATCCCTGCCATCTCGGCAGACGCGGCGAGCCTTACAAGCACTGGGAAGGCAAACGCATTGCCTATGGCCTGACCGAGCCCCCGCGTGAAATGAACCGGGGCGTCAACGGCGTATATGACGCACCGAGGAATATTCTCAAGGCTATCCCCGGAGTGAAGCTAGTGGAAATGGAGCGCATCAAGGAATATTCCTGGTGCTGCGGCTCCGGCGGCGGCGCGAAATCAGCCTATCCGGATTTCGCCATCGCAACTGCCAAAGAGCGCATTGAAGAAGCTGAAGCAACGGGCGCCGGCACCATTTCAACTGCCTGCCCCTGGTGCGAGGCGAACCTTTCCGACGGCATAGATGCAAGCGGCTCCAAAATGAAAATCCGCGATATCATCGATATAATGTTCGAGGCGCTGTAAAAAGCACTTCAGACAGCATATCATCGTATTAAAAAGCCGGGATTCAACACTGTTGAATCCCGGCTTTCTTTAAAACTTATCATTTCTTTCGTATGAAAAAGCATTTAACATTTTTTTGTAGCCATAAAATACAGGCGTTCGTGGTGAGCTTGTCGAACCATGAACGCCTTGTAGTTAGCATGTATCCGTTCAACCCTTCGACGGGCTCAGGGCGGACGGATAAAGTGTTAATTTTAAAATGATTATGCGGGCTAAAATATTTAATTAAATGCTAAAACCGTGCGGTCGGCGGCAGCATATGCAGCATGAAACTTTCCGCCGGAATGCCCAGTTGCACACCGCCCTTGAAAAATCTGTTTTCCATAAAAACAAATTTCACCATAGCGCTGCGATAGGCCTGCATGTCTGCGGCCTGCTGCTGAGTATAAACACTGTCTTTGCGCCTGTCGACAATCTGGAAATAGCCGCTAAGAATCGCCCGGGCAGCCTCGGCATAAAAGTCCTGGGCTGTTTCCTGTCCTGAAAGGGCAAGTCCGATGCCATAGCCAACACCCATGCCGGGCTCCTGCACCTGGTACATTTTCAGATAGCTTTCGGGGAGATCGGGATAGGCCCGGCTGTATTTTTTACTGACAGCCGCAAGCAGCTTATGAAGGTCGAGCCGGTCTTCCTGATAGGATACAACCGGATACACATCAAAAAAACACGGGCACCGCTGCTCGCCCTGCTCCTGTATCTGCTCGAATACCGCCGTCAGCATGGGCACCAGCGGGTTTGCAGGAAAAATCTGCACACCCAGCCACTCGATGCTGGTCTCATGGCTGCGCCCGGGAAGCGTAACCGTTGCCGTTATCTCCGAGATGCAGGCCTTTTCAAAGAGCGAACCCCTGAGGGCCTGTATCGCAACATTGCCGCTATGGGTTGAAAACTCCCATGTATGCTGTTCAAATACCCGGCCTGGCTCATAGCCCAGCAGAGCGTCGGAAAACTCTTTTTTTAATGCAAGCAGTGTCGTGTGTGTCAGCATAGAATGCATCCCCAAAATGGTGGTTTCTACTAAATACGCATCCCCACTGAAAAGGCTACAAAAAAACCGTAGGACGGACAAAGAACCTGTTTAACCTGCAAAACCTTTTTGTGCCGGACAC